>JAILIM010000055.1 GCA_024695285.1 Bacteroidales bacterium | reverse complement strand
ACCGTCCCCGCCGCGAAGGCGGCGAGCACCGTGACGGCGAACACCGCCGCCGCGATGACCGTCCCCGTCATTCCGGTCCCCGCCCCAGCGCCCCGGCCCCCACGGCAGACGACTACCGTGAGCCTGTCGACGAACTCTACTAGCGGTAAAGATTAATAAAAGAGAGGCCGGACTCCCAGAGCCCGGCCTCTTTGTGTGTCTACCACAAATTGGTCTGCAGGTGCTTTCGCCCTGTGTAGCAGTTGAGAAACTCGATTTTCTGTCCTTTTTTGACCGTCATGATGATGGCGCCGTGCGGGTACAGGACTACGGGATTCATGTGGCTCCCATACATGGTCTCGAAGCGTATGTCGGAGATATTGGTGACTTCTATCCGTCCTTTGGCGGCATCTATCACCCTGACCTTGAGAGAATGATGAACCAGCTGCTCAAGCCAGGTGGCGTCGCCCGCCAGTGTCTGGTCCCAGAAGGCAACCATGCGTCCGGCAAACATCGCCTCCCGCACCGACTCCATGGTATATTCCTTTGCGAACACCAGGGTCATGGGGCGGATTACGTGGCCGTAGTCATATGCTACAGGGCTGTGCTGGTCGGTGTTGGCAGTCATTGGAATGTGGTACTCGTCAAACCAGTCGAGCACCTTGGGATACCATTCCTGGTGGTTGCAAATCTCCACGGCGTGTATCTGACCCTTTGAGAGCATCTCCTTATGGATGTCATACATGTCGCATTTACGGTCGGGCCAGCCAGGGTGATTCCACTGTATAAAGCAGTCCTGTTCAACGGCAGCGGCGATATCGTCCTGCAGGGTCTCGTCGTTGTTGATTTTACGCCCTTTCCCGTCCGTGAGGAGCTTGCCGTCCTTATCGGCCAGGTAGCGGTCTTCGCTGAACACGTTGGCATCCTTCACGAAGAGGAAATTCATGTGGCCGAAAGGCTTGGCGCGGGTAATTTCCACCCCGGGGATGACAATCATGCCGAACTTGGCCCCTTCGGCAGTGGCTTTGCGGATAGGAACGTTGCGGTCGGGCATATCTATGCCGGTCTTGTGCACTCCTACGTGCTCGGTCATTGCCATCACGTCAAGCCCGTCATACCACGATTCCTGTACGCGCCCTTCCGGAGACACCTGGGCGTCGGCATACACGGTATGGGTGTGGAAGTCGCATTTGAGGGTCTTGTAGCCGTCAATATCGGGGATGGAAACCACTTTGCGTACGCCGCTCATCATCCGGTAGCATGCTACGCGGTCGTCGGAGTTCTCGGGCTGGGTCTGGGCGGAAAGAACGCCCCAACCCAGCAGGGCCGTCATCAGTAGTAGTGCTTTTTTCATTTCTGTGGAGTTTGTTTCTTGCAAAGGTAGTACAATTTTGATAACTTTGTGTTATGAAAATCAAATTCACAGTCGCCGCGGCGCTTATACTTTGCGCCTGCACTCCGGTTAAAACCGACCTTGAAAAGTATGCCCTTAATTGTAAAGCCAAAGAGATAGTAATGCAGTCCGATACCCTCGAACTGCCATATAAAGTGGTTTTTAACTCCCTTGGCCAGGCGGATACGGTGTTTACCTACAACTTTGATGGCTCGTTCCGCTACCGCGAGATTTACACCTACAACGACAAGCACCAGGTGATTGAAATTGCTGGCATCAATGCCGATGAGGAAGACGAGGCCCGGTATGAGTATGAATACAGCGGACGCTTCATCAAGGAGTGTCGTTTGTACGGCATGAACAATCAAGAGGTAAGCCGCTGGGAACAGGATAATGACGGCCGGCACATAGTTAAGACCGGCTATTACTCCGAGGGCGAACTGGCCTACACCTTGCTTAAGCACTACTCCGGCAAGAGTTACACGGAAGAGACCTTTAACCCCGACGGCAGTCCCATGGGTACTGCGGATGTAGACTTCCTGACCGAAGACAAATTCACACGCATCAAGAGTGACGCCATGGATGTGGAAATCCAGTATAACGACAAGGCTCTGCCTGTCATGAGCCGGGGCACCTTCCTGAATTCCAAGTGCGAAATGCTCTGGTCAGCAGACCTGGACGACAATCCGATCCGCTATTATACCTACGATTACGACTCCCGTGGGAACTGGATTGCCCGCTATGAAAAGGTCCACCCCGACAGTACGGCATCTGTCGTCCTGCGCCGTACTATCATCTATTAGAAGTAGAATTCCTTCTGGAGGTCGCTTGTGACCGTGATAGTGGAACAGGTGTAGCTGTGCTTTACCTGGCCTCCGGGGAGTGTGTGTGTGGCTTCAACCTCCCAGTCTGACTCACTCAGCGGATCGGCAGAAGCGGGCTTGTAGTACCAGTAGTGGCTGGCTGTCCATGAACGGTAGCTGTCAGAAGACTTGTTCTTGGAGTTGTAGTAGTGGGCTGACATGGCAGCATTTGAACATGAGCCATTGGCGAGGCGCTTGAAAGTGCCCAGTATCTGCCCGGTGCTCTTCTTTTTCAGGACCACGCTCCAGTAGGTATCGTCGTCGTTGAAGACCTGGGCCACGAAGCAGCCCTTCAGGTTCGCGTTCCCTTTGGTTGAGAAGGAGTATGAACCTACCTTCTGCGAAGGGGTGTACCAGTTGAGGGGGTAAGTGCCTGAAGAGTAGTAAATTTCGTTGCCGTCAAATACTCGCAGCTGGAAATTTTCATCCCGTTTGGTGCCCTTGAATCGCCAGTCTTTGATGTGGGCGCCCTCGATATCGTACACAGTGTAGCCGGAAGGCTCTCCCGTAACGGTGGAACTGCAGGTGCTGGTCCACCATGCGCCGCAGGCTGAACCGTGGATGTGCTCATACAGGGGAAGACCACATTTGCCCTTGTGGGAACTGGTATAAACGTAGTTCTGGGTGTAGTGGGTGTGGCCTATCATTAGATGGGCCTCCTTGAACTGGTCCATCAGCTTGAGTACGTCGTTGTAGTGGTTGGAAGTGGAACCGCGGAAGGGGATGTGGCAGCAGATGAATATCATCTTCTCCTCCTTGTTGTCCACGAGAGAGAGGTCCTGCTTCAGCCATTCAAACTGCTTATCGGTAAAGCCTCCGGAGTAGTTCCAGGTGTATTTGTTGCTCTTCGAAGAACTCTTTTTAGACGAAACAATAATGTCGTCCATTGATACCACGTGCACGTCACCACGGTCGAAGGAATAGTCGCATGGGCCGAAGTAACTGCCGAAAGTGGAGGTGGCCTCGTAGTCGTCAGCAGCATCGTCGGAGGTGTCGGGCTTCAGCGAGTCGTGGTCGTGGTTGCCTATGGTTTGGAAGAATAAGATGTAGGACTTTCCGGTATAAACTGAGGACATGCTGGCTTTCATGGTGGACCACATGTTGGTGGAGTCGAACACTATGTCGCCAAGTGTCATGGCGTACACGCTCTCGCGGTTAGCCAGAGTTTTCTTAATGTCCGGGATGGTCTCGGAGGCGTAGCGGCTTGCATTACTGGCGGTTGCGCACTGCGGGTCGCCGATGCCGACGAAGGTCCAGTTGGTTTCCTTACCGCCGGGAAGAGGTTCCAGGATGAAGTCGGTCCTGGTCAGCTCTCCGGCTTTGGGGCTGACTGTTTTATAGAATACAGGTACGCTGGCTACAGAGGTGGTGGCTATTTTATACTCTGAGGGTGTGGTGTAGTAGATGTAGCGGGTAAGGGCGTTGGACTTGAACTGATACACGCCGTTGGCGTCCGTCTTTACGCAGTTGTAGCCGTCGGTCACAATTACCCCTGGAATGCCTTTTCCGGTGGACTTGTCCAGCACTACGCCTGCAAGGTCGTTGCCTTCGGCTATCTTGGTGCCATTGATCTTGCCGGTTCCGTCATCCGGGTCGTCCGGGGGGAGTTCGGCATTGAAGCCCTTGACACGGGCAAGCTTGTATCCTGCAACAGAGGTGCTGCCGCTGAAGTCGAAGGTCATAAGATCGTCTGTGTCAGTGACTAAGATAAACAAGCCGTCGATAGATTCGAAACGGTACTTGGATCCGCTGCTCTCTACCTTGTAGGCCTTGCCGGTAGTCCGGGAGAAATCATTCTCCAGGGCATCTACGCGCCCGTTGCTGAAGTTTACGGCGGGGGAGCCGGTCGGGAGGCTCTTCATTGTGTATGATCCCTTCCCGTCGAAAATCATTATGGTGGAAATCTTCTGATCAGACCATTTTGAACCGTCGTTCCTTGCGGAGAATACCCATGTGCCACTGATGGTTGCGGGGGCATAAACTTCCTCTTTTGTGCAGGATGCAACTGCGAGCAATGCTACTACAGCTGCGAATAAAGGCAAATTTTTCATATCATGCAAATATAGCAATTATTGGTCAAAAGTGTTTTTTATAATGACTATATTGCACGGCATAAAGAAAGAGCCCGGCTGGCCAGCCGGGCTCTATTCCAAAAAAAGTTAATTAGACGGTTCGCTTAATCGCCCGGCATGATGCCTTCAGTCACGGAGCCATCATTGGCGAGGCCAAGGACACCCAGGGAAGCGATATTGCCTGCGAAGGTCATATTCTGATAGTAAATAACGGTACCTGTGCTGGGGTTGTTGCGGAAGCGTCCGAGAATCTTGGCAGAGGTCACGGAACCGGTAGTAGTGAGGTTGGCTTCGATGCTGCAACCGCTCCATTGCTTTTTGACGTCTTTGCCGAAGCCGCCTGCTATACCGCCGAAGAAGGAGGTGCCTGCTGCCTCAATGTTGACATTAAGCTTTGCGGAGCAATCCGTGAATGAAGCGTTGGCATAACCAACGAGCGCGCCGACTTCGGGCTCCTTGCCGGAAATACCGATACACTTCTTGACATCCACGTCGCCTGTTGCTTCACAATTAGTCATTTCGCCGTTGAATGCGCCGCAAAGGCTGCCGACGCATAATGCTTCAGCAGTATCCACCAATACCTTGCCGCTGTTCTTGCAACCGGACATCTTCTGGGCGCCGCTGTAGGTTGCCATGATGCCGCCGACGTAGTTGAGAACGGCCTGGGTGACACCGGCCTTGTAGGTGACGGTTCCGCTGTTTTCGCAGTCGGTTATGGTTGCAGCGACCAGGGATGCGCCGACAATACCGGCTACATAGTCCTGATATGAGAAGTAGTTTGTGGTATCTGAACCAAGTGCTGCGCTGTTGCAGTCGAAGGTAAGGGCGCCTGAGTTGGAGCATTTGTCTATGGTAGTGGCAAACGACCAGCCGACAACACCACCCACACGGGCAATCTTGTGCCAGAGGCCAATGTTAAGCTCGCCCTGGTTGTGGCAGTCCTCGATATTGACGCTGGAATAGCCGACTACGCCGCCGCCGGCAGCCTGGGTGCCGCCAGCAGTCTTCTGGCAGACCTGGAGATCCATCTTACCCTTGTTGATACATCCGCTGACAAGGCCATCGCAGTGCGCAAGGTAATATTCGCCGACACCGCCGAAGACGCCGCCGAATATAGGCTGGTACATACCGCCGCAACCAGCGTTGCCTTCAGTTCCTGCGGCCCAGACGCCCTTGGCGATGACAGTACCCTCGTTGACACAGTCTTTTGCGCCCTTGGTCACATAGCCTGCCACACCGCCCAATGCGGGACGGGTGCTGGATGCTGCAGGGTCGTCGCTGTCCTGGAGGGAGATGGTACCCTTGTTGGTGCAGCTTTCGATGGTGCCCTCAAGGTAACCGATGACACCGCCCACGTCGCTATAGGAACCAGAGTTATTGACGCCCCAGCTGTGAGAGACGGCGCCGGTGTTGACGCATCCCTTCACGATACCATAGTCCTTAAGACCGTTGCCTTCGTTGATGCCCTTGCCTTTGGCATTAACAAGAGAAGACCCGATGACGCCACCTATATACATATTCTTAGGAGTGCTGCCGGTACTGAATTTCACGGAGCCGTTGTTGGTGCAGTTCTCGATAGCCACCTTGCCGGGCTCGCCTTCGAAGCGGCCGACGACGCCACCGATACTGTTGTTGGACTTGTCGCCTGCGGAGGTGATGAAATCAATGTTGCCGTTGTTGATACAATTCTTCACCACTCCGGAAGAATGACCGACTATGGTTCCGAAATAGGTGACCTCGGTGAGATCGTCGGAGCATGTTGCGTTTGCGTTGTTCACGCAGCCGTCAATGGTGCCGTTGTTGGTAGCGGCAATGAAGCCCATGGTGCCGGGGATGATCGTCATCTGGCAGCTCTTGTCGATGGTGAGGTCCTTGATGGTGCCTTCGTTGACGGTGAACAGTGGCTGGCCGCCGTTGGACCAGTTCTTAATGCTGTGCTTCTTTCCGTCGAGGGTGCCTGTGAAGGATGCTGCAGACACGATGTCGTAGCCGGTCATGTCGATGTCGTTCTCGAGTGTATAGACATCAGCGGGGCCTGCCTGAGCTGCAACTTCATTGAAGAAGCGGGAGAGTTGCTCGGCTGAAGTGATGGCAGGGGAGAAGTCAGGCTTGGCAGGAGTGCTCACTCCGGTGACGGTGGAATAATCGGTGAAAACTTTTTCGCCGCCTTCGACCTTATATGCCTTAACGCGAATGTCATATGTGGTTTCCTGCTCAAGGGGCGCAATAGTGCAGGTCGCATCTGTGACACTGTCTTTGAAAACTACCCAGTCGCCGCCTGACTTGCAGTATTCTACCTGATAGCCTTCAGCCGGTCCGGTGAGGGACCAGGAGACTAAGATGGAACTGTACGTCTTGGCTGTTGCAGTGAGGTCCTGCGGGGCCACGAACTCGGAAATGACAAGTCCGTTGCCTACGGAAACCTGGACGACGATGTCGTCACGCTTAAGATATACCCATTCGGAATATACGGAATAAGCGTAGTTGGCGCGGATACGGACGAAATACCTGTCGCCTTTCGTGAGCTTACTGAAGGCGCAGGCTTCAGTGACGTTGCCGGCGTCGTCTGTGGCCATGATAGTCTTGGCTAGCGAAGAATAGTTGTCGCCTGCCGCGTTGAGGGAATCGGTGAGCTGAACTGTGAACGACAGGGCCCCTTCGGAAACTGCTTTCTTACCATCCCAGAACAACGAGATTGACGAGGCTGACATTCCATCCACATCCAACTCAAGGTTCTCGGGGCACGCTTTGGAGGAATCGATTCCCGAGATTCTTTCGTATGGCTTGTCGATGTCGCACGCGGCTATAAGCACAAATACGACCGACAGGCCGATTGCAGATAATTTGGAAAGTTTCATAATGATTTCTGTTGTTACAAAAGATCGCTTTACGACGCCTTAACCCAAATCATGTTTTTCGTGCTGAGACTTACAATGCAAATATACACTTTTTTTAGTAAAGTATTCCATAGTTATTAAAAATAATATATATTTGTCAGAAATTTTGACTTAATTTTATTACCACATAAGAAAGAAACCAATAAAAAAAACAAAAATGAAAGCTAACTAAATGTCCTAACCTAATTGTTTTTCGAGACTTACAGCTTTGAAAAAATTATTTAGGATTTAGTTACTATGAAACTATTTAAATCAAGTTTCGCTGCACTCGTGGTGGGGTTGTTATTCTCCGCCTCGTTGTTTGCGCAGAACATGACTGTATCCGGCGTTGTCCTCGATTCCGGCAACGTTCCCGTGATCGGCGCAGCCGTCATGGTCAAGGGTACATCCAAGGGTGCCGTCACCGACAACAACGGCCGATACACCCTTCAGGTGGCCCCCGATGCAGTTCTCATTTGTCAGAGCATTGGATACAAAACTATTGAAGATCCCGTATCCGGACGCTCCGTTATCAACTTCACACTGGCCGACGACACCCAGATGCTGGACGCAACGGTTGTCGTGGGTTATGGTACTTTGAAAAAGACCCAGCTCGTGGGCGCCGTCGAAACGGTTGACGGTGAAGCCCTCGAGAACAGGACCAACGCTACGGTGTCCCGTTCCCTCCAGGGCCAGGTCGCAGGTCTGCAGATCGTTACCGTTGACGGTAAGGCTTCCCACCAGGGTGCCATCAGTATCCGCGGCAACAACAAGAAGTCCTACGAATCCCGTACCGCCACTTCCGGTAAAGAGTTTAACACCTATTCCATGGGTCAGGGAGGAAGTTGTCTGGTGATGATTGACGGCGTGGAAGGTGACCTTTCCACCGTCAACCCCGAAGACATCGAGACCATATCCGTCTTGAAGGATGCTGCATCCTGCGCCGTGTACGGTGCCCGTGGTGCATTCGGCGTTATCCTGGTAACTACCAAGAAGCCCTCCACTGACAAGATTTCCGTTAACTTCAACGCCTCTTACGGTATCAATCGCAGGACCCGTATCTGGGAAGACGAGATAGTATCCGACGGCCCCACCTGGGCTAAGTACTACATCCTATTCTCCCAGCTCTCCGCCAGTACCCCCCAGAAGGCGGGAGGCCTGAACGGTGCATATCCTTCCGCAGTTAACGGCTACGATACTTTCTCCCCCGAATACTACGAGGAACTTTGCCGCCGCTGGCAGGATCCTACCTATGAGAATTATCAGAATCCTTACGGCCAGGAAGCCGACGGTACCTATCGTTACTACGGCAGCACCAACTGGTACGACATTTATTATAAGGATTACAACTCCACCCAGAACTACAGTTTCAACGTGTCCGGCTCCGGCAAGAAGACCACCTTCAGCGTGAGCGGTCGTTACTACACTCAGGACGGTATCTACAATTTCGGCAATGAAGAATTCAATTCCCTGAGCTTGCGTGCCAAGGGCTCCATTCAGGTTACTCCCTGGCTCAAGATTGCCGAGAATGCTTATATCTTCAAGAGAAAGTATCACCAGCCTACCATCGTTTCCGGATCATACGTTATCCAGCGTCAGTTCGAAATCCGCGCACAACCTGTGCTGGTTCCCCTGAATGAGGACGGCACCAACACCTTCGCCGGTGCTGCAACCTGCTACACTGCCTGGCACAACGACGAGGCCTATCAGGAGAACAACAAGTTCGATACAATCACCACAACCACCGTTGAACTCACTCCCATAAAGGACGTCCTGAAGTTTACCGGTGACGTTACGTTCAAGACCATACGCTCCACTCAGCTGCGTCTGTCCCCTATGCAGACCGGCTACCTCAGCCCTACCGGAACCAAGAACTACAATGAGTACTCGAGTTCCTACAAGAGCGACTGGCGCTACAACACCGACTATCTTGCCGCCAACGTCGTGGGCAACTGGACTCCGAAGTTGGGTGAGAAGCACGACCTTGACGTAACTTTCGGCTGGAACCTTGCACAGACCAACTACCGCCGTCTCTACTTGCAGAGAAAGGGTGTCATGTATCCACAGATCCCTTCCTTCGAGCTCTTCGACATCGATCAGTACAGCGTGAATGACGACGGTTATGACCGTGCTGAGGTCGGTTTCTTCGGCCGTGCCAACTATACGCTCCTCAGCCGGTATATCTTTGAGGTTGCAGCCCGTTACGACGGTTCTTCCCGATTCCCTGCTTCGCAGCGCTGGGGCTTCTTCCCCTCCGTTTCCTTTGGTTGGCGTATTTCCGAAGAGCCTTGGATGAAGGGTGCCAAGTCATGGCTCAACAACCTGAAACTCAGGGCTAATGCAGGATCCCTCGGTAATGCAAACATTTCCGACTATTCCTTCATGGACACATGGGCCATCAGCAAGTCCAGCGTTCTTATCCAGGGCGCAAAGGTTCCCTATACCATTTCTCCTACCAGCCTGGTTCCTGATTCCCTTACCTGGGAAACTGTTACTACCTACGACGTAGGTTTGGACTTCGACATCTTCAAGAACCGTCTGTCCTTCTCTGGTGACGCCTACATCAAGGATACCAAGGACATGCTTGTTGCCGGTCCTACTCTTCCTCAGCAGCTCGGCGCATCCACGCCCAAGGGCAACTACGGTTCCACCCGCGACGTCGGCTGGGAACTGCAGTTACAGTGGAAAGACCAGTTCAATCTTGGCGGCAAACCCTTCGCTTACAGCGCCAAGGCGACCCTGTTCGACAACCGCTGCTTCGTGACCAGCTTCTACAACGCCACCGGCGATATCTTCAACTTCTATGCGAGTGAAGATCCCAAGAAATGGTGGGAAGGCAAGGAACTAGGAGAGATCTGGGGTTACCGCACTGCCGGTATTTTCGCTTCCAATGACGAAGCCAACGACTGGGCTACCGACGTCCACCACCAGAATGGTACCTCCATTTACCGCGCATATGCCGGTGACCTTAAGTTCGTGGATATCAACGGCGACGGCACCATTAACTACGGCAAGGCCACCCTTGACGACCACGGCGACCTTGAGAGGATAGGTAACGAAACTCCCCGCTACCAGTTCGGTCTGGTCCTCAGCGCCAACTGGAACAACATCGGCATCAGCGCTTCGTTCCGCGGCATTGGCAAGAAAGACTGGTACTTCTCCACCGGTTCCGGTATGTTCTACGGTATGTACGACCGTCCTTACGGTATCATGCTGAAGAGCCAGATCGGCAACATGGTCGACATCGACACCAGCTCCGACAAGTGGGTCGTGACCAACATGGACCAGAACCCTTACTGGACTTCCCAGAGAGGTTATGTGTCCAACCGTAACGTGGGTCCTCTTTCCACCTCCAACGACCACTACCTGCAGAGCGTGGCATTCCTGAGGCTTCAGAACCTGACTATCGACTACACCATCCCCAAGAAGATTACGGACAAGGTCAACATCAAGAAGCTCAACATTTACTTCTCCGGAGAGAATCTCTTTACCTACACTCCTCTGTACAAGTACAGTTCTACCATCGACCCTGAGGTCATCGAGGCCGGTGATGAGGATACCAACAACCACGCCAAGGGTTACAACGGTATGGGTGAAGGATACAGCTATCCTATGCTCAAGACCTTCACATTCGGAATCAACCTCTCTTTCTAAAAAGTTACTGCGATGAAAAAGATATTATTTGCAATAATGAGTGTTGCAGCGGTGCTGAGCCTCGCTTCCTGCGAAAAGTTCCTTACCGTTTCGCCTCTCGATGAGGTTTCTGCTGACACTTTCCTTAAGAATGAGCAGGAGTTAAGGCTCTTCGCCATGGGCATGATTCAGACCTATCAGCCTACTGCAGACGACATTGCCAGCGGCTCCGATATCGCGTCCGACCTTACCGCAAAGCGCGATGCTTCCAAGTTCTGGTATCCCGGCGACATCTACCAGCCCAACGACCGTGGCGCCTGGTCCTACACCAATGTCCGCCGTGCCAATGTGCTCATCAACAACATGACCCGTGCAAAGGGCAATGTCTCCGAAGAGATTTACAACCACTATATGGGTGTAGGCCGCTTCTGGAGGGCTTATTTCCACTGGGGCAAGGTCCAGGCGTATGGCGACATTCCCTGGCAGGAGACCCTGGTTGACCCTAAGGACTCTACCCTTCTGTATGCAGCCCGTGATGACCGCGAATTCGTCGTTCACAAGTGTATTGAAGACCTGCAGTTTGCTGTTGACAACTGTCTTGGAGACGATACCTACAAAAACGTTATCAACAAGTGGATTGCAGCAGCTGCACTTTCCAGGCTGGCCCTGTACGAGGGTACCTACAGGAAGTATTTCGACGTGAACCTTTCCACAAACCAGCCGTGGAACAACAAGTACGAGACTGCAGACGATCTTCTGAAGATCGCTGTTGATGCCAGCAAGGTGATCATGGATTCCGGAAAGTTCTCGCTGAATCCCAGCTACCACGACAACTTCACTTCTGAGAATTTGCTCAGCAACCCTGAGATGATTTGGGTAGCGGAGTATTCCACCAACGATGAGACCACCCGCACTCACTCCCTGACCTCCGACTTCCGCGGCTCAACAGTGGGCGGTCCTAGCCCTACCAAGGAGTATGTCAACCACTTCCTTAAGATAGACGGAACCCCTATCACCGATGACAAGATTCCCCTGTATGAAGAATTGGCTGCCGACAATGGTCGTGACCCTCGCCTCAACAACAATGTCAACCACATCGGCCTTACCTATCAGTCACTTTCCGGTGAGACTTATCTCAAGTGGATGCCTTGCCACCTGACCTACTCTGGCTACAACCTCACTAAATGGAACATCGAGGAAGAGAAGCAGTTCCAGGTAGCGAAGTGCGGCAATTCCATTCCTATCTTCCGCCTTGCCGAGGTGCTTCTCAACTATGCTGAGGCAAAGGCTGAGCTTGGCCAGATGGACGATGCCGTGTGGGCCGAGTCCGTGGGTAAGATACGTCAGAGGGCAGGCCTCACTTATACTGGCCGTCCCGCAGCCGTGGATCCCATGCTCTATAACTACTACGCAACTCCTTATGACTTCGAGGAGCAGGGCCTTCAGGGCAATCGTGCCAACGAACTAAAGGCCCATCTTACCGCAGACCTTCTTGAGATCCGCCGAGAGAGAGTGACGGAGCTTGGTTACGAGGGCTTACGCGGCGATGACCTGCACCGTTGGCACTGCCTGAGTCTAGTCACCGAGAAGAACACCAACGGTCGTGGCAACCGCGGTATCTGGGTAACCAAGGAAGACTTCAAGAACGGTTTCCTATTTAACCCTGTGTTTGCTGTCAGCCCTGACGGCACTGGCGACTATAATCTGGATCCTGTAACCGGAGAGTATGTTCCCGCAACAGACGGCAAGGGTGGCTATAACCTCATCCATGGCAAGGTAACCTTCGGGTCCAAGGCCTCCGAGACCTCCTTCGGTATCGCCAACAGCGGTGCCGACCAGAGTTTCTCTCTGTCCGAGAAGGACCATGGCTACCTCATCTTCCACTATGCCCTTGAGTTTGCAGCTAAGAAGTACCTCTATCCAATTAACAATAGTTCTGTGCTTCTCCTTAACCCCAACATCAAACAGAACGTGGGTTGGGAATAATTCAAGATGAAAAGTATTGTTAGATTAACTTCACTACTGTTTGCGGCAGCCCTCCTCGCGGGGGCTGCTTGCGACAAGGTTGACCCTTCCGATCCCAATAAGGGAGGCGGCAAGGGGCAGGGCGAGCGCCTGACCGAACTTAACGGCTCGGCCATCAGCGAGGACGCGAACATGATAGGCATAGTCAAGGATGCCTCCGGCAATCCTATTGCCGGCGTGCCTGTGACCGACGGCTACAGCTACGTTGTGACAGATGCCAATGGCGTTTACCAGATAGTGGGCAGCCGTTATGCCAGAAAGGCTTACCTGAGTGTTCCATCCGAGTATGAGATTCCACTGGATCCTTCTACCCATCTTCCTGCCTTCTTCTCGCCAGGATCGATCGTGAGGGACCAGCAGAACCGTTACGATTTTACCCTCACCCCGCTTAAGGCTCCTGAGGATAAGTTTACCCTTGTGATGATTGGTGACCCTCAGTGCCAGAATGACTCGCAGGTTCAGAGGTACTGTAATGAGACAATACCCAACATGCAGAGCACTCTCACACAGTTCGAGTCCAAGTATCCCAATCCCTATGCCATTACTCTCGGAGACATAACCTTCGACAGTACGAATACTTGGGCCGGGATGAAGAATTCCATGTCCAACGTTAAGGTTGGCAACAGGTATCTTCCGTACTTCCAAACAATTGGTAACCACGACCATAATTCCCAGACCAACACCGACTTTGATGCCACGGCCTCGTTCTTCGAGACCTTCGGTCCTACGGACTACTCGTTCAACCGGGGTAACTTCCATATTATAGTTATGGACGATGTGCTGTGTACCAATACTGCCTCCAACAGCAGCCCCAATAAGGCCACATGGAAATACGACGGCGGTTTCACCACATACCAGTGGAAGTGGCTCCAGGCGGATCTGGAACTCGTTCCCGACAAGGACAAGAAGTGTGTTTTACTTTGCTGCCACATTCCTTTCCGTGGCGGTTCGACCTCCGGAGGCAGCAATGTGAACAAATCCGGCGGATATTACACGGAATTCCTGAATGCCCTCAAGGCCTTCAAGGAGGCTCACATAATGATTGGTCACACTCATTATGGGCAGAACTATCTGCACAATTCCTACAGGACCAAGAGCGGTATGCCCATCTACGAGCACGTGCATGGGGCAGCCTGTGGCGCATGGTGGTGCAGCAACCTCAACTCCAACGGGCAGCCCAACGGCTATTACCTATATGAGTGCGACGGTAAGAACGGCACCATTACAAACTGGATAGCAAAGAGCACGAAAGATGACTTCAGTTACCAGATGAGGGTGTACGACGGAAACCAGATATACACCGGCACCAAGGGCTACCGCTACTCTTGGACCACTATATCCAACGGCGGTGCCGGAGCACTTAATGTTGGTGGTTCCGCCAACATATTTGCCCAGGGCAACCAGGTCTTCAAGAATGCCTTCGTGGCTGCGATATGGAACGACGATGCTGCCAACTGGAAGGTTGAGCTGTACCAGAACGGTGCCAAGGTGGGTGATTTCAAGAGGCTTGGAGACGGAGGAAGCTGCGACGTGTGCGCGGCATCGTTCTTCTTCAACGAAATCAACAGGAATTCAGACACCTACACGACTAAAACGGCAAGTCATTACTGGTATTTCGTTCCTTCCTCCGGCAATCCCGGTTCGGAATCGAACTGGGAAGTTGTTGCTACGCAGACTATCCCTTCCAGTAAGGAAACCAATGTCTACCGCTGCAATGCCTTCACCACCGACTATGTCGGTTTTGCCAGCAACTAGGTTCTGAATCTATTGATTAAGGAGGGTGCGGCCTTGTGGCTTGCGCCCTCTTTTTTTATCCCAGAAGGTCAAGCACCCGGTCTAGAGTGAGGGCTTCGGTTATGTCGAATCCGCCGTTGCGGGTGCGGCGCAGGGAGCCCAGGAAGGCTTCGCTGCCAAGGGCTTCGCCAAGGTCGCGGGCGAGGGCGCGGATGTAGGTGCCCTTCGAGCAGTCCACGCGGATGATGGCCTCTTTGAGGTCGTAGCCGCGGACGTCGGCGAGGTTGATGCGGCCGCGCCCCGCCGTGGCGGCGATGGGCTCGGGGGCGTCAAAACGGTCGCTGAAGCTGACCAGCTGAAGATCGTAGATGTTTATCCGTGAAGACTGAAGAATGTCCCCCGGGTCGAAGGCCTCGCCCCTGGCGTGCGCTTCTTTAAGAAGTCTGCGGGCAGTCTCGTAGGCGCGCACGCCGTCGACGGACTTGGCGCTGAACAGGGGAGCGACCTGTTCCTGCTCACCGATGAAAGAGGGGAGTATGGCTTTGATGCGCTCCTCCGTGACGCCGTCAAGCGGGCACACGCGGTCAATCTCTTTTTCAAGGTCGTAGGACGGGGTGGTGGCGCCGAAGCATACTCCTGCAAGGTATTGTTTTGGAGAGGCTTGCAGTTCTTCGGCGCGGCGGGTGGCCGGTCCGATGCACACCAGCAGTATGCCGGTGGCGAGGGGGTCGAGCGTGCCGGCGTGCCCGACTTTCAGGTTCTTCTTGCCGAAGTGCCTGCAGGCGGCCCATTTGATCTTGCGGATCACGTCGGCCGAAGTCCAGCGGTACGGCTTGTCCACCGGCAGCACTATTCCGTCGGGATAGTCGGCGATGTCGCGTGAGAACATTATTTAATAGGAATCTTTTCGATGCGGCGGGCGTGACGGCCGCCTTCGAACTGCGTGCCCAGCCACTCGCGGACCATGGACACGACCATCCGGTAGGAAGCGAAGCGGGCAGGCATCACCAGCACGTTGGCGTTGTTGTGCCCCTTCACCAGCCTGGCAATCGCCGTGTTCCAGGCGAGGCCGGCGCGAATGCCCTGGTGCTTGTTGAGGGTGATGGCCATGCCGTTGCCGGTGCCGCAGATGGCTATGCCCTTATCCACGGCTCCGCTCTCCACGGCGCTTGCCAGCGGGTGGGCGAAGTCGGCGTAATCGCAGGATTCAGTGGTGTCAGTGCCGAAATTGACGACTTCGAAGCCCTTGCCTTTCAGGTACTTGATGAGCTTGAACTTGTATTCCACGCCGGCGTGGTCGTTGCAGATTCCGATTTTCATATTTCTTCCTGTATGTTGTAGGTGTTGCGTTCGGGGGCGGAGCGGGCAATCATTTCGCCGAGCAGGCCGGCGAGGAACAGCATCACGCCGAGCACCACGGCCAGCAGCGCCAGGTAGAACAGAGGCTGGTCGGTCACGGCGCGGTATTTCAGCCCGTGGGCCTGGTTGACGAGCTTCTCGACGATGATCCATACGGTCATCACGAAGCCCACCAGGAACATGAACAGGCCGCTGTAGCCGAAGAAATGCATGGGCTTCTTGCCGAAAGTGGAGAGGAACCACAGGCTCTGGAGGTCCAGGAAGCCGTTGACGAAGCGCTCCATGCCGAACTTGCTCTTGCCGTACTTGCGCTTTTCGTGGTGGACCGGCTTCTCCGCGATGCGGGTATAGCCCGCATTCTTGGCGAGATACGGGATGTAGCGGTGCATCTCCCCGTAGACTTCGATGCTCTTGACGACCTCCTTGCGGTAGGCCTTCAGCCCGCAGTTCATGTCGTGGAGCTTGATGCCCGTGATCCGGCGCGCCGTGGCGTTGTAGAGCT
>JAILIM010000004.1 GCA_024695285.1 Bacteroidales bacterium | reverse complement strand
TGGAACCATCGGTTTGAGGTTTCATTGACCTGCTTGAGAAACTCTCCATCGACAAGCATTCTCCTCGGAATATCAACCAACTTCCAGGTCATTTCAGAAGAGTTCTGGGATCCTATTACTTTCAGGAAAAAAGCAAGGTCGTTGTTGAATGCCTGCTCCAGGTATGTGTAATCGCAAAAACTTGAGGGAATCAGCCTGCCGTCTTTGTCGAGAAGCCAGGGGACATGGTCAAGATTGTCTCCCGTGTGCATGATTTCCCTTCTTTGCCTTTTAGTCAATGACTTGACAGGGATTGCTCCGGGGTAGTTCTTGTCCCGGAACATTGCGTTGAATCCCGACCATTTGTATTCATTCACATTACATCCGTTGTCGAGGGCATTTCGGGGAATGTACGCCAGGGCATTGCGGACATACCAGTCGCTGTCCAGGGCAATAGCCTTTATGTCCACCCCCACAAGGGCCCTCGACTGTCCGTATTTGTTCCTGAACCACATTGAGTACATGCGCTTCGCTTCCTGCCCGTAGTCATCGGCTTCAGCCTGCGAGCCAGCCAGCACGGCCACGTGGCAGTGGTTCGAGACCACTGTGTAGATGATGACTATGACATTCTTCCTTCTGGCGCAGAGACACAGGATTTTCACCATAGCATCGTAGTCATCGTCATCCCTGTACAGAATCAGGCTTTCAAGACCTTTCATGCTTATGTGAAAAGGAAATACATAAGATGCCCGGCCGTCCGGAAGCCTGCGGAGAACAATCCGTTTCATTTCAACAGGACGTCTTTGGGGGTTGTACTCCAGGACCGAAGGTGATTACCTTGCCACCTCTCCTTTCAAATTCTTTCTGGGCTTCCAACCTTGCTTTGGCCAGGTTGGCCGATGCCTCATCCAACATGCCAATTATTTTCTTTCTGTCGGCACAAACGGATAAGTCAGCGATGGTCAATGCCCTGATCATGGCAATGACCGCGTTTTCATTGCCGCCCCACAGGGTCGTGAGCATGGCAAATGATGCGCCTGCGATGACATCGATAATAGCATCGGGGTTGGAGTCGGGGTCAAAATCGGTTTCAAACCGGAAATCGTGGTCTCCGTAACGGAGAACTTTAAGAACTGTTTTCATAGTCAAAAAAAGTTTAAATTAACTATGGCAAATTTAGCAAAAACTCTGCGTATTGCCAAGAGAATTCAGCTCAATTCGGGCAAGGTCTAATTATGTGTGGCAGACCTTGCCCGCGAATCATGCTTTGAGGCCCTTCTGTGGCACATTGCCGGGCAAGGTCCCGGAGTTCTTTTTAGACCTTGCCCGCGGGGGAAAGGGCGGGACCTTGCCCGCCGGGGGAAGGGCGGGACACTACCCTCTGGGGTGAGGGCGGGACCTTGCCCGTGGGGGAGGGCGGAATCACGTCCGCGGGGACTCCTGGGGCTCCTGGGGCTCCTGGGGCTTCGGGGGCTATTGGGGCTATTGGGCGATGAACTGGTAGACGATGTTGCCGTTCTGGCGGGCAGGGGCGGTGGTGGAGGCGGAGAAGCGGCTGAGGCGGGCGGCGCGGATGGCGAAGGAGCGGAGGCAGCCGTCTTGGCTGGACACGTTCTCGTCCACCTTTGCGGCCACTACGGTACCGCTGTTGTCCACGGTGATGAGGACGGTGACTTCCCCTGCGCCCATGCAGCGGTAGGCGGGAATGGACAGTTTACTGGCTTTGCGGCCCTCGAGGTAATAAGACACTACCGACGGACCGCTGTAGGCCTTCTGCTCCTGCTTCTTGTCGCCGTCTTTGCTTGGAATGTTGGCGGTGAAGCCGTCGTCCGGCACTTCGAAACCGCCCTGAAGCTCGCGCGCTAGCCGTTCGGCGTCCTTGTAGAGCTGATCGGCGTCGGTGCCCCTGTCGTCCTTGAGCGCAGCCCTGTCCACGGCCACGTTGCGGTAGCCGCCGGTGGCGGCCCCCAACTCACGCTGAAGCTTCTCGCTAATTGCCTGTTGGAATTCTGCCTCCTGCTGCAGGCGCTCAACCTCTGCCTGGAGGCGTTCAAGCTCCTCGAGCTTGCTGAAATCGAGGACGAAGGAATTCTCTTTCTGCAGGGAGAAACCAAGAGTAGTGGCAAGCAGGACTATAAGCACCGCAAGATGTATGATCACGGTGGTATACAGTCCTGCCTTGTCCTCCTGTTTCACAATTATTTAATGTACTTCTCGACCGTGGCAGTGATGATGTCGATCGCCACCTTGTTGTGGCCTCCCTGGGGGATGATTATGTCGGCGTAGCGCTTGCTGGGCTCGATGAACTGAAGGTACATCGGCTTCACTGTGCGGCTGTAGCGCTCGATGACCCAGTGGACGTCTTTGCCGCGTTCGGTGATGTCGCGCTCCATCACGCGCATCAGGCGGTCATCGTCGTCGGCGTCCACGAAGATCTTGATGTCCATCTGGTCGCGGAGTTTCTTGCAGGTGAAGATCAGGATGCCTTCGATGATGATCACGTCTGCCGGCTCCACCAGTTTGGTCTCCGTCTTCGAGCGGGTGCAGGAGATGAAGGAGTAGATGGGCTGCTGGACGGATTTTCCGCTCTTGAGCTCGCGGAGCTGGCTGCAGAGCAGGTCCCATTCGATCGCGTCGGGGTGGTCGAAGTTGTGGACTCTTTTTTCCTCGTCGGTGAGGTCGCTGGAGTCTTTGTAGTAGGAATCCTGCGGCACCACGACCACTTTCTTGCCTTCGAGTTTTTCCGTGATGGCCTTGACCACTGTCGTTTTGCCGGAACCCGAACCTCCGGCGATACCAATTACTAACATATTTGTATTGTTCCGAAAAGTGCTACTGCTCCGCAAATCCTTCGCTTCGCTCGTCCCTCTGCTCCGCAGAGCTGACTATTATCCCCCTGCACCCCCAAGGGACTGAGGGGCGTTCCCCTCAGACTCCCTGAGTCGGCCTACGGCCTCCATAACCTTGCTTGTGGGCCCCTCCCATTCATGCGGCCATGGGCGGCCACAGATTTGCGGTAGCAGTAGCACTTTTCATATCTCTAAAATTCAGCGTTCTTTGGAGTTCTGGGGAAGGGGATGACGTCGCGGATGTTCTGCATGCCGGTGACGAAGAGCAGAAGGCGCTCGAAGCCGAGGCCGAAGCCGCTGTGGGGGCAGGTGCCGAAGCGGCGGGTGTCGATGTACCACTCGAGGTTGCGGCGGCTCATGCCGAGCTCGTCGATGCGGGCCTCGAGCTTCTTCAGGTCGGCCTCGCGCTCGCTGCCGCCGATGATCTCGCCGATCTTCGGGAACAGAACGTCCATGGCGCGCACGGTCTTGCCGTCTTCGTTCTGCTTCATGTAGAACGCCTTGATGTCCTTCGGATAGCCGGTCAGGATGACGGGCTTGCCGAAGTGCTTCTCGACCAGGTAGCGCTCGTGCTCGCTCTGGAGATCCACGCCCCAGCCCACGGGGTACTCGAACTGGACGCCGTTCTTGACGGCCTCCTCAAGTATCTTGATGCCTTCGGTGTATTCCAGGCGCACGAACTCGGTGTCGATGACGCCCTGCAGGCGCTCGATCAGCTCGGGGTCATAGCGGTCGTTGAGGAACTTCACGTCGTCGTAGCAGTTGTCAAGGGCATACCTGACAAGGTGCTTGATGAAGTCCTCGGCGAGGTCCATGTTGTCCTTGATGTCGTAGAACGCCATTTCCGGCTCAATCATCCAGAACTCGGCCAGGTGCCTGGGCGTGTTGGAGTTTTCGGCCCTGAATGTGGGTCCGAAAGTGTAGATTTCGCCGAGGGCGGTCGCTCCGAGCTCGCCTTCCAGCTGGCCGCTGACGGTCAGGCTGGTCTGCTTGCCGAAGAAGTCCTTGCTGAAATCCGGACGGCCCTTTTTGTCTTTGGGCACGTTGTCGAGGGGCAGGGTAGTCACCTGGAACATCTGGCCTGCGCCTTCGGCGTCGGAGGCGGTGATAAGGGGAGTGTTGAGGTAGACGAAGCCCCTGGAATGGAAGTACTCGTGGATGGCGAAGGCCATCTGGCTGCGGAGCCTCAGGATGGCACCGAAAGTGTTGGTGCGGGGGCGCATGTGGGCCACGGTCCTGAGATATTCAAAGGAGGTATCCTTCTTCTGGAGAGGGAAACGCATCGGGTCGCATTCGCCGTAGACGGTGATTTCAGAAGCCCGGATCTCGACTGCCTGGCCGCTGCCTACGGATTCGACGAGCTTGCCCTGCACGCCTATGCAGGCGCCGGTACTGATCTTTGACAGTACGGCCTCGGTCTCCGGATTCTTGTCCACCACTATTTGGATGTTCTTTATGGTGGAGCCGTCGTTCAGGGCTATGAACGCTATTTCTTTGTTGCCTCTCTTTGTCCTCACCCAACCTTTGGCGAGGACCTCTTCACCTGCCGCCATATTCAGCAGGTCCTTCACTTTTCTGCGAGTAATTTCCATTGTTTTGTCTATTCCTTAAAAAAGCAGCCGGCCTTAATCGGTCGGCTGCTCTATTGCTCGGACCGGCTCTTTTATTTGCCGGCCTTTCGTGCAGAGTACATAATCTTCAGCGCGGAGCATCGTCTCAGCTCCTGCTTCACGTCGGTAATGATACCCATTCTGACGTCCTGGTCGGCCCTGATGCTGACGGTCATGAACTGACGGTCGCTCTCTTTCATGGATTCACGCTCGGCAGCCACGAAGTCGCGGATGTCGTCGGTGGTCTTGAAGGAGTCGTTCAGCTGGATACGGGCCTCCGTACCGTACATTGCCTGCAGTGACTTGATCGGAGTACCGATGTTGATGTAGGAGTTGAGATCCTTGCGCTCGAGCTTCACGACTTCGGAAGCTTCGGGGATCTTCACCATCACCTTGTTTTCGGTCTCACGCATCTGCGTGGTCACCATGAAGAAGAACAGGAGCATGAACACGATATCGGACAGAGAGCTGCTGGTCATGGCCGGCACCTCTTTCTTATTATTGCTTCCTCCGAATTTTGACATAATTGTATCCTCCTGTATTATCTTCTGCGGCCGACATCCTTAGGCTCCGCCTCGGAAATGAACTGAGGCACCGCCTTCTTGACTATGCCCTGTTCTTCCTCGGTCAGCAGCACGAACGCCTTTCCGTATTGCTTCCTGGAGAAGTCTTCACGGAGTTCGTTGACTGCCTTCACGAGTTCGTTCTGGACGGCGATGTAGGCCTGGTAACTGGTACCACGGTCGTTCTGAAGGGAGATGATACCCTTCGAGACGGGGTATTCTCCGAGACCCTCAATGTTCTGAATCTCCTTCTCGGGGAGGTTCGGGTCATTGGCGGGGTTGGTCAGAAATTCTTTGATCTTGTCTTTAAGCTGGCTGACGTCGATGGGCTCGCTACCGGCAAGGATTCTATCGGCCGAATTGATCTTCACCTGGATGATGTTGCGGCGATTGACCTTCTGGTCCTCCACTTTCTGATCCTTGTCCGGCATGGGAGGCAGACGGCGGCTGAGGCCGGTCTGGCTGCCCATGGTCGTGGTCATCAGGAAGTAGCACAACAGCAGGAACGCGATGTCCGCGGTCGAGCTGGTGTTCATTGCTGGTACTTTCTTCTTGCCCATAATTATTTCTTGCTAGCTATGGCCATACGGATCTCGCCGACGATGATTGCCAGGATGGCTGCGCCGCCTGCGATGTATGTGAGATTAAGAATGGTATCTGTGAGCTTGAGGGTGCCTTCGGACACAGGAATACCTGTATAGCCGATGGCGGGGTCGCCCTTCGCCAGCAAATAGGCGATAAAGCAGAGCGCTGCCACACCCAGAATCACGATGCCGATCTTGACAAGGCTCTTCGGGTTGTTCTTTGCACCTACGATCAAGCCGATGATGATGCAGCAGAATACTGCAAGACCAAGCATCGCGTAGGTCCAATAGAGCAGGATATCGACTGCGTTGCCCTCAAAGCCCTTGGAGAAGCCCCAGACCAGGAGAGCCACGCTGACGATAATCAGCGCTATCATACCCCATTTGATTATTTTATTGAGTTTCATAATCCAATGGCGTCAAAAAATTACTTCTTGTTGTACTTGGTCAGGATATCGATCAGGCAGATCGAGGAATCCTCCATGTCGATGGTCAGGCCGTCGATCTTGGCAAGGATATAGTTGTAGAACACCTGGAGAATCATAGCGACGATCAAACCACCCACTGTGGTGATGAGGGCCACCTTCATACCGCCGGCCACGACGTTCGGGGAGATATCACCTGCAGCCTGGATGGCATCGAAGGCGTTGATCATACCGATAACGGTACCAAGGAATCCGAGGGACGGGGCAATGGCGATGAAGAGGGAAATCCAGCTGAGGCCGTTTTCCATTTCGCTCATCTGGACGGAACCGTAGGAAACGACTGTCTTCTCGACCACATCGACACCCTGGTCGTAGCGGAGGAGTCCCTGATAGAAGATGGAAGCGACAGGCCCGCGGGTCTCGCGGCAGACTTTCTTGGCTTCTTCGACACCGCCTTCCTCAAGAGCCTTCTCGACATTTGCGAGGAGCTTCTTGGTGTTGGACTTGGAGAAAGTGAGGTAGAGAATACGCTCGATTGCAAGAGCGAGACCGATTATCAAGCAGATGATGATGAGGGACATGAATGCCGCACCACCCTCGATGAACTTGGTCTTGAGCGCCTGGTGGAGGGGGATTTCTTCGCCGGTGCCGGCAAGGAGATCCTGGGCGCTCATCTCAGTGGGAACCTGAACTTCCTCAGCTGCAGGGGCGGCTTCGCCTTCCTGAGCGGAAGCGGTGTTTGCAGTGAAGGCCATCAAGCCCGCGACTGCCAGAAAAATGAAAAACTTTTTCATAAATTTTTAGATGATGTATTAGTTATAAATTAATTTCACTGCGAAATCGGTGCAATTTAGCAAAAAAAATTCATTAGTCAATACCTAATTTGACATTTCGCCACGCAAATCGTACTCCAGATATGCTTTAACGCTTTCATTATCATCGCTGTTACCCATCAGGAAGAAAAGTTTTCCGAGGGCGCTTTCCGTCGTGATGTCCTTTCCGCCGAGCACTCCGGCGTCTTTCAGCGTCCTTCCGGTGGCATACAGGTCCATGTTCACGAGGCCCCTTATGCACTGCGTGACGTTGTAGAGAATCTTTCCCCGGGCGCCGGCTTCGCGCACTATGTCGAGGAACCAGTCGCTGGACGGAGCGTTGCCGCAGCCGTAGGATTCGATGATGACGGCACGGGTGCGGCTGCCCAGCAGTATGTCCTCTACAACCTGGCGGGTGATGCCCGGGTGGACTTTCAGGATGGAGACGCTGGTGTCGAGCCTGGTGTGGATCCTGAATGGCCCGGGGGGCGTGCGGCGTATGATGTCGCGGTTGTAGCGTATGTCGATGCCGGCTTCGGCGAGCGGCGGCAGGTTGGGCGAACGGAAGGCCTCGAAGCCCGTGGCGTCCACCTTGGTGCAACGGTTTCCCCTCAGCAGCAGGGAGTTGAAGTAGATGCACACTTCCGGCACGGTGGGGGATCCGTCGGGCTCGCGCGCGCTGGCGATCTCCACCGCAGAGATGAGGTTCTCCTTGCCGTCGGTGCGGGGGCGGCCGATGGGCAGCTGGCTGCCGGTGAAGATGACGGGTTTGCTGAGGTTTTCCAGCATGAAACTCAGGGCGGAGGCGCTGTAGGCCATGGTGTCGGTGCCGTGGAGCACCACGAAGCCGTCGTATGAATTGTAGTTGCCCCGTATGATTTCGGCCAGCTTCTGCCACATGGAGGGCTCGATGTCGGAGGAGTCGATCAGCGGGTCGAAGGTGTAGGAATCGATGCGCAGGGCGAATTTCCGTAGCTCCGGAACTTCTTCCATCAGGCTGCTGAAGTCGAAGGGCCTGAGCGTCTGGTTGCCGGGGTCTTCCTTCATTCCTATCGTGCCGCCTGTGTAGATCAGGAGCACGGACGATTTGCTTTGGGTCATATTGCAAACAATTTACGGGCGTTGCGGGTTGTGGCCTCGGCCACGGCTTCTATCGTAAGTCCCTTGATTTCAGCCAGTCTGGCAGCAATCAGGGGCACGTTGGAGCTTTCGTTGCGGGTGCCGCGAAGGGGAGTCGGGGCGAGGTATGGGGCGTCGGTCTCCAGCAGGATGCGCTCCAGGGGGATGCGGAGTATGTCGGCGGCGATGCGGGCTTTCTTGAAGGTCAGCACGCCCCCGATGCCGACGTACCATTCGCCGTAGCGCTGCATCCTTTCGAACACTTCCGCGCTGGCGCTGAAGGCGTGGAGATTGCCACGCAGATGCATTCCGCGGCATTCTTCCATGACGCCGAAGAAGTCTTCGGTGGCGTCGCGCAGGTGGATATTGACGGGCAGGTCCCAGTCGCGGGCGAGCTCGAACTGAAGCTTCAGCGCCTCTTTCTGGAGTCCTGCGGTGTCGGCGGAATAGTGGTAGTCGAGGCCTATTTCCCCGACGGCGACGGGCCCGAACTTCCGGTACGGAAGCATGGCGTCGATCTCGTCGCGCCAGTGCTCATCCACATGCCCTGGATACAGCCCCAGCATGGGGTACACCACGCCCGGATGCCGGGCGCAGAGGGCATAGGACGCCTCCCGCTCGGCCCGGCAGGTGTCGGCCTGGATCATCTGCACAACCCCTGCGGCCACGGCCCTTTCTACCGCTGCGTCCTCTTCGCCGGCAAAAGCCTCGTCCGTGAGGTGCGTATGCGTGTCGATAAACTCCATAGAATGCAAAGTTAAGCTTTTTTATTGTCAATGCAGCAGCGACGGAGCAAATCCGTGCATATGAAGCCGTCGCTTTCGAGCAGGCACACGGCGGCGGCCACTTCGCCGGGCGGGATGCCCAGGCCGGCGGAAATCTCGTCGGGGGTGATGCCACGGCGGTCGCGGATGAGCAGGGCGATGCGCACGATGCGGTCCAGCGTGCCCGCGTCCGTTGCTGCGTAGGTCTCGCGGAGGCGCTCCTCGAGGCTGCGGGCAGAGGTCTTGCGGGAGGAGCCGAGGCCCATCTGCGTGCCGAGGGCGTCGAGGTCGGTCACGGGCTCGGCCAGCTTCTCACGAATCAGGCGGTTGCAGCCGGCGGAGCGCACGTCGTCGATGCGCCCCGGCAGGCAATACACGTCGCGGCCGTAGCTTGCGGCGAGCCGGGCCGTCATAGTGCCGCCGCCCTGGGCCTTCGATTCCGAAAGGATCGTGGCTCCGGAAATGCCGGCGATGATGCGGTTGCGGCGCAGGAAGTTGAACGGTACGGGCGAAGTGCCCGGCGGGAAATCAGTCACGAGCGCGCAGCCCGGAGTCTCCATCATTTTGTCCGCGACACGCCGGTGCCGCCAAGGGTAGATGCTGTCGATTCCCACCGGAATCACGGCCACCGTCGGAAGCCCGAAGGCGAGGGCGGCAAGGTGCGCCGTTATGTCCACGCCTATGGCGAAGCCGCTGACAATCACCGGTTTGCCTTTGGTGCGGGACAGGGTACCCACTATCTTTTCCGTCCATTCCTTGCCGTAGGGAGAGATGTCGCGTGTGCCTACGACGGACACGTAGTTCTTGGGCTTCCACAATTGCTCAGGAGGCACGCCGCTGCGCACGTACAGCCCGACGGGGGCGTCTTCACAGTCGGCGAGCAGGGGAGGGTAGCCGGGCTCGCCGAGGAGCACGAAGGTGCAGCCCTGGCGGCGCAGCTGCACAAGTTCCTTTTCGGAGACTTCAAGCTCTTCTGGGGAGATTGCATTACGGTACTTCGACCAGGGCCCGAAGGCCTCGTTGAGGGTTGAGGGGGATTGGGAGAACACGGCTCCGGGGGAGCCGAAGCGGCTGATCAGCCGACGGGCGGCAGCGGGCTCATAGCCGAAAACCCTGTTCAGGGTTATGCCGCAGATGATTTCATAGTCTGTCCGGTCCATAGAAGTTTTTCTTTAGTCCGGACAAAGATAGTAAAAAATCAGATTCTTCGCTACGCTCAGAATGACAGGGGTGGGAGATTCTTCGCTACGCTCAGAATGACATTCGGCTGTCTTTCTGAGGAGGGTGAAACCCGACGAAGAATCTAATCAGATAATCAGCAGGGCGTCGCCGTAGGGGCCGAAGCGGTAGCCCTCCTCGAGGGCGACATCGTAGGCGTGCATGACCTTGTCGAAGCCGCCGAAAGCCGCCTCCATCATCAGCATAGTGGAGCACGGCAGGTGGAAATTCGACACGAAGGCGTCTGCGATGCTGAACTCGTAGGGCGGGAAGATGAACTTGTTGGTCCAGGTGTCGTTGGGACGGATCTCGCTGTTGGTCGTCACGTAGGTCTCGAGGGCCCGGATCACGGTCACGCCCACCGCACAGATCTTGCCGCCGGCGCGCTTGGTGCCGTTGATCTCGTCGGAAGCCTGCTGGCTGATGATCATGTGCTCGCTGTCAACGCGGTGCTTGGAAAGATCCTCGACATCCACGCTGCGGAAGTGCCCGATGCCCATGTGGACGGTTATGAACGTCTTCTCTATGTCGTTGAGCACCATCAGGTTCATCAGCTCCCTGGAGAAGTGGAGACCGGCCGCCGGAGCGGACACGGCGCCTTCCTTGGATGCGAAGATGGTCTGGAAATCCTCGGCATCCTTGGCGTTCACGTCTTCCTTCACCCATTCGGGCACGGGAGTCTTGCCGAGCGCAAAAAGGGATTCCTTGAACTCTTCATACGGACCGTCGTAGAGGAAACGCAGGGTCCTGCCGCGGGAGGTGGTGTTGTCGATGACCTCGGCCACCATGCTCTCGTCTTCGCCGAAATACAGCTTGTTGCCTATGCGGATCTTGCGGGCCGGCTCGACTATCACGTCCCAGAGGCGCTGCTCCTTATTGAGTTCGCGGAGCAGGAACACCATGATGTCGGCTCCGGTCTTTTCCTTCTTTCCGAAAAGTTTCGCGGGGAATACCTTGGTGTCGTTGAACACGAAGCGGTCGCCTTTGCTGAAGTATCCGAGTATGTCCTTGAACTGCTTGTGCTCGATTTCGCCGTTGTCTTTATGGAGTACCATAAGCTTGCATTCGTCGCGCCAGCGGACGGGTTCCTTCGCTATCCGGTCAGACGGAAGATCGAAGTTGAATTGAGAAAGTTTCATTTGTTTCCGTATAAAGATGCTTTATATATACGGAACGGCAGGCAAAAAAGTTTCAAATCTTTGCCTCACGGAAAACTTCAAGTATCGAAGGGTATGTGTTTTTCAGATAAGGGGGGAGGCTTGACTTGGCCACCCAGGCCGCCTTGCTGATGTCTTCCTCGCGCTGGGGCGTCAGGTCCACCGGGTCGGTGTAGAGCATGTCGTACCACCAGGTGTGCTTTAGGTGCCAGATGTCGTCGCGAAGGTAGCAGTGGTCGGTCACGCAGATGAGCCCGCGCAGTTCCAGGGCATCCACTCCCGTCTCCTCCTGCACCTCGCGCAGGGCCGTGACCTCTATGTCCTCGCCCCGCTCCTGATGCCCCTTGGGCAGGTCCCAGAGGCCGTTTCTGCTGATCAGCAGGTAGTCGCCCCTGCGGTTTGAGACCAGGCCGCCGGCGGCGTTGACTTCTCGGAATTCGGAACAGAGGCGGTGGTACATGCGCTCCGTGTTTTCAGTCGGAATATATATGCGGCTAAGGGATTCCGAGGCCTTGAACATGGTCACCAGCGTGTGGATGTCGATGCGCTCCCCGATGTGGAACTCGATGGAGTTGGGGTCGGCGAGCGACTGGTCCGACGGTTCGCAGATGATTATGCAGCGTTTCTCGAAATATATCTTGTGCATAGGAAAATTTGTATATTTGCCAACTGGATTACAAATATAGCAAAAAAAATGGCAGCACACTATGAAAGCAAGCACGGCCTGGTGGCCATACCGGCCGAGCAATTGTATATGGGCTTCACGGACCTGCGCAACTTCACGGGCTACGTGCCCGAGAAGTACCGCGATGCCGTCGAGGCCGACTTCGACACCATGAAGTTCACGGCCAGCGGGTTCACCATTGCTGTCAAGGTGGTGGAGCGCTGTCCCTATAACTTGATACGCATCGAAGACAATGACGCTCCGTTCCATTTCAACGTCTCCCTCCACTTTGATCCGGCGGCCGGCGGCACCGACTTCTTCATCGAAGTTGACGCCGACCTCAACCTGATGATGAAGGCCATGCTCGGCGGCAAGATAAAGGATGGCCTCGACAAGGCTGTCGACGGTCTTGTGGCGGTCTCACAGGGCCAGCGCCCCGATTTCCCCAAAGACATCTGATGGACGAGGCCTCCGTGTCCATCCGCCTCAATCCCTTCAAGGGACTGGACGGCCCCGGCGGCACCCCCGTGCCCTGGAGCCCCTATGGACGCATACTGGAGAGCCGTCCCCAATTCATTCTCGACCCCCTGATGCACGCGGGCTGCTACTACGTGCAGGATTCATCCGCAATGTTCGTGGGACACGTCTTCCGGCGTGAGCTTCAGCGGCTTGGCGTTAAAACCGGCCTGCGCGTGCTCGACCTCTGCGCGGCTCCCGGCGGCAAGACCACCGACCTTGCGGCGTCGCTCCGTGAGGCCTGCGGCGACGGGTTCACCCTCGTCTCCAACGAGGTTATGAAGACGCGCGCCTCCGTGCTCTGCGACAACGTGGCTGTCTGGGGCGACCCTGCGGTCACCGTCACTTCAGTGGACCCTGCCGTCATCGGACGCACTCTGCCGGGCTTCTTCGATGTCATAGTGGCCGACGTGCCCTGCAGCGGCGAAGGGATGTTCCGCAAGGACCCGAGGGCCCGCGAAGAGTGGAGCCCCGCCGTCGTGGAACTCTGCGCCGCCCGCCAGAAACGCATCCTCGCCGACGTCTGGCCCGCGCTCCGGGAAGGCGGCATACTGATCTATTCCACATGCACTTACGAGGACGCCGAAAACGACGCCAACCTGCGCTGGGCGGCCTCGGAACTCGGAGGCGAACTGCTGCCGCCCGAAGAGGGTTTCGGCAGCTCAGGCGTGCGCACGACGGACTGCGGCAACCTGCTGCGCGACGGCGAGGTGCCCGGCGAAGGGCAGTGGGTGGGAGCCCTGCGCAAGACGGCGGCGGCTGCATCCTCCCGTGCCGGCATTGAGGCTCTCCGCCCCCTCCGCAGCGGCATCCCGGCGCCTGTGCAGAAGGGCAGGGACCTGATTCCCAATCCCGACGAGGCCCTTGGCATCTTCTTTGACAAGTCTTCCTATCCGTGCGTGGACGTGGACCTGAAAACGGCCCTGCATTTCCTGCACAGGGACTCCCTGTCGCTCCCGGACGCCCCCCGGGGCTACAATGTGATTACGTATCAGGGGCACCCGCTCGGCTTCGTGAAGAACCTCGGCAACCGCTGCAACAACCTTCACCCGCTCGCGCGCAGAATATTAAAGGATATAGTATGAAACACACATTCACGGTTGCGGCGCTGCTCCTTGCATGCGCCCTCGCATACGGACAGGATGATGCTGCGGCTTTCAAGAACCGCTACGACAGGCAGGTGCGCATAGTCGGCGCCGCCGGTGTGGGCGTAGAGACCATCCTGGACCGCTGGGAGGCCGCTTTCCCGGACGATCCCGCCATGCTCGAAGGGCGCTACAATTACTGCCTGAACAAGGCACGCAGCACGGAGATCGTTCCCAAAGACACACCCAAGTACCTCGGGGCCGAGCCTGTGCTCACCCTGAAGGACAGCACCGGCCGCGACGTGTATTACTTCCAGGAAGATTTCTACGTCGATTCCCTCTTCGCCCGCTCCCAGACCGCCATCGACAAGGCCGTCGCGCTCGCTCCCTCCGAACTTGGCTACAGAGTAGACAAGATCACCTCCCTGATGCTCTACGAAAAGGGCAGCCCCGACCTTGCCACCGCCGAACTCCTGAAACTCATTCAGTACAACAAGACGGCAAAACCCTCCTGGACCTACTACGGCCTTGCCGTCGATGAGGATACTTTCATCTCCACTGTGCAGGAATACTGCTTCAATTTCTTCCGTTTCGCCACCCCCGGCTGCTACGAGGCCTTCCGCACCGTCTCCGAGGCGATGCTGAAAATCTATCCGAAGAACACGGACTTCCTGTCAAACCTCGGCTCATACTGGCTGGTCTATAAACAGAAGCCTTCAAAAGCCCTGAAGTGGTACAACAAAGTCTTGAAAATCAACCCCAAAGACTACACGGCTGCCAAGAACTGCGTCATTCTTGCCCGCAGCGAAAAGAACAAGAAACTCGAAAAGAAATACCTTCCCCTGCTGATGGAAGCCACCGATTCCGAAGCGGAGCGCGCCTCCTGCAAGGCCAGGCTGGAGTCCCTGGGGAAATAATCAGCGCACCCGCACCGTCTTTGCGGGATCGACCTTCGAGATGAATAGCGTGGGGATGAGCAGCAGGAGCATTATTGCACCGAATGCGACTATGTCCACCACCAGTACGAGCGAAGGGTCAATATGCACCGGCACGAATGATATGAAATAATTGGCCGGGTTCAGCCTGATAAAGTGCGTGCTGCCTTGGATGAAGCAGAACAGCAGCGCGGCGGCATTTCCGGCAAGCATTCCAAGAAATACTATGCGTGCGGCGACCCTGAGGAACACTCCGGCAATGGAGCGGTTGCCCATGCCCATGGCCTTGAGCGTGCCTATGGTGGAAATGTGCCTGAACAGCAGTATCAAAAGTCCGGAAATCATATTGAATCCGGCAACTATAGTCATTAGGAATATAATCGCGACCACGTTGAAGTCGATCAGGTCCAGCCAGTCGAACAACTGGGGGTAGCGCCGCCGGGCCGTTGCCGCCTGCAGTATGTCCTCGTCTTCTTCGTGGGACGTCAGGGAAGTCAGGTAAAGCTCGTCCGCTTTCAGCTGGGAGTCGATTTCCGACGAATAGCGCTCCTTGAGATCCACCTCCAGCACGCTGGCCTGCTCCTCGGTCCATCCGCATAGGCGCTGCATGTCCGCGAGCGGCACCAGCACCACGAGGGCGTCGTTCGAGTCCGTGATACCCTGGTAGGTGCCGGCCACGGTGAAACGGCGGGCGCGCACCTTGTCTTCTATGAAATAGGTGGTGAAACGGTCGCCTTCCTTCAGGGCGAGCTTTTTGCCAAGCTGCTCAGGGATAATCGCCTGCAGCGAGCAGCTGTCCGGCATCGGCGTGCCTTTCACTAGCACTCCGCATATATCGTTTTCGCCCTTCACGATGCCCGGTTTCCAGACTGCGGGCGTGATCTTTTCCACTCCGGCAATGCCCAGCAGCTGTTCAAAATAAGAGGGCCTGATCTCAAGCGGCTCCTCGCTTCCGCTGAGCCGCACGTCACCGGCAATGTCCGAGATGCCCTGATGGATCTCCGCCCGGAAGCCTCCGGAAATGGCCAGAGACAGTATCATCACGAAGAACGACACCGAAATGGCAACTTCGGCGAGACGCCCCTTGAAGCGGAGCCTGCGTGCTATGAATCGTTCGGCTCTCACGGGCAAATCTGTTTATAGCGTTCGGAAAAAGAGGATACCTGTCGCACGAAAGAAATGGTCTCGCGTCCGTTGAAAGTGCCATGCTGGATGTGCCCCAGCGCAGCAATCGAATCCTCACGCATCTGCGGAATCACGGCGGCTACGTTCTCCCACCTGGATACGTCCGTGCCCAAATGCCTTGCGTGCCGTATGCAGTCCCTGATGCGTCCGCTGCCGGCGTTGTAGGCGGCAAGGGTGTATTTGACAAGTTCACCCTGGCCCGCGGCGATGTTCCGGTACCTGTCTTCCAGGGCCTGCAGCAGGAACACGCCGGCCCTGATGTTCTGCTCGGGGTCGAAGTGGTCGGTGCATCCGAAGGCCCTGGCGGTGTCCGGAATCAGCTGCATAAGCCCGAAGGCGCCCATGGAAGAGCGGGCCTCGATACGGAATTTGGATTCCTGATACACGAGGGCGGCGAGCAGGTGCCAGTCCCAGCCGAGGGTGTCGGCATATACCCTGAGCAGCGAGTCATACGGCGAAATGAAAGCCGAACTGTCATCGTCGAAAGGCTTGACCACATTGAAGAAAGGCTGCTGCACGCTGCTGTAGGATTCAGATTCACGGAAGGCGGCGAGCCATTCGGAGGCCTTCTGCGCTTCAATCGCCCGGTCCGCGCTGAACACCCAGATGCCGCAGCTGTCGGAAGGCAGCACCATGAGGGTGGTGTCTGCCGCAAGGCTGTCGGCGAAAGGGAATGCCACGATGTCGAGAGAACCGGAGCGCAGCGAATCCAGCACATCCTCCCTGCGGCCCGCGAGGCGTATGGCGGCAGTCCTGCCCGAGCTCCGCGCGAAGCGCCGGATAAGCTCGTGGTTGTAGCCGCAGAGCAGGGGACCGCCCGGCTCTGCACCGCTCATGCTGATGGCTCCCCGGAGCGGAGTGCCGTCGTGCCAGGGGTCGTCCCCCGTGCAGGCGCCGGCTGTCAGGAGCAGCACCGCGATGGCGCAGGACAGGAAAAACGGGCGGCTCATAGGCTAGTGGGAGTGGGATTCGTGCTTCTCGGTGCTGAAATAGAAGGGCCAGAAAATGCCCAGCTTGAGTCCGTCGGTGCCGTCGAGGGTGCCGATGTAGTGGTCGGCGGTGAAGTAGTCCTTGCGGCGCATCGGCCAGCCCCTGCCGAAGTTCTGGTATTTCAGGAAGATACAGCACTTCTTCCACTGTATGTTGAGGAAGATGTCGAAGTAGGGGCCGTTTTCGTAGAGATTGACGTTCTGGTTGTGGAATACGCCGAGGGCAGGATTCCACGCCGGAGCGTACCACTGGGTGTTGTAGAAGGCGTTGAGGCCTATCTGCATCTCCATGATGTTGTGGGTGCGCGTCTCGTCGCGCTGCACCACGAACTGGGCGTACCAGCGCAGGTTGAGCGCAAGGGTAGGCACTGGCACTACGTCGGGCTCGGACGAGTACTGGAACAGCACCCGGTTGTCGAAATGCATGGGGCCCGCGACGAACTCCTTTCGGAGCGAGGCGGATATGATGCTCATCGGGATCTTGTTCTGCTGCACTATCCCGAGGGTGTCGTAGAAAATGTTGTTGGCCAGCAGCCCATAGCCGACGTCGGCGCTGAGTTTCCAGCGCGGCACGTCGATGCGGCCGCGTATCTGTGTGGTCGAAATCTTGGTGAAATCGTTTTCCCAGCTGAAATGGTTGGTGTTGATGACCTGCTGGTAGTAGTTGGGCGTGTCGAGCCTGGTCTCAAAGTGGGCGCTGACCGACACGGGGCTCTTGCGCGCCCGGCGGAACGGGTAGAAGTTGAACCCGGCGTTGGCTTCGACCGACATGTCGCCTAGGTTGTAGCCCAGGACGAAGAATTTCGCCTTGGCGTCCCAGTTGAAGTATTTTCGGAACTGTCCCTGGGCACCGGCGTAGGCATAGACGGAGTTCTCGACGTGGCGCATCGGACGCACGGAGGAGCTGTCGAAATAGTGCATCAGCCGGTCACCTATGCCGACGTCAAGTTTGGACACTATGCTCTCGCTGCCCCATGGCTGGAGGCGCAGGAACAGCTTGTTGTCCAGTTTCATCGTGCCGAGGGAGTCGGCGCTGGCGTTCCTGAAGTTGAAGACGTCGTTGTAGAAAGCACGTCCGTCGGCGTTGGTGATGTTGTCGGTGTACTTGCGGGTATATGTTGACCATTCGCTGCTGTGGCCGATGAACGCCGTGGTCACGTCGCGGTCGAGGCTGTCGGCCACGGCATCGACAAGAGTGTCGCGCACCGCGGTGGTGTCGCCCCTGTGCTTCAGTTTTTCGATGAATTCGAAGGGGATGCGGTACTGCTGGTCGAGGAACCAGGTATCCTTCGTGATCCTGGAACTGGCGCCGCTCAGGGCTACCTTGATTTCGCGGGCTTCGATGGTGGTGTCGCGTATCCACATGTTGTCAACGATGCCGCCGTTCTCGGCGCGTTCGACCATGTTGTAGATGTAGCCGAAGTGCCCCATGTATTTCTTGCCCAAATAGTTGAGACGGGTGGAGAAGGTCTTGTTCTTGGTCTCCTCGCTCTCGAGCATGCCGCCGCCGCCGAAGCGGTCGAAGCTGATGGTGAAATTGAGTTCAGGCAGTATGTTCTGGGTGGTCTGAATGTGGAGATTGTCGGATTCCTTGGCGTCGCCTGCGAGCAGGGTACCGAAGTAGGCGAGCTCGGTGTGGGGCGTCTTGGTGTTGTAGTGGGCGATGGTGCGGGGTGAGAACGACCAGGCTTCCTGGGCCTTGTAGAACTCGACACCTTCGTCGCTGGCGCGGTTGAACCAGTTGTAGTATTGCAGCGGGGAGCCGGCCACGCCCAGCCAGGTGGCGTTGACGTCTTTCCGGAGGAACGGATAATCGTAGAAGTGGTAGTTGTAGGTAGTATCGGGCACCGATACGTCGAGGCGGTGGAAATCATCATCCAGCGTCCAGTGGATGATGCGCTTGTACTGCATCGTGTCCGTGAGGTAGTAGGTTTCAAGGATTCGGGGAGTGTATTCCACGATGGAGTCCTTTATCATCTGCTGCTCCTCCTTAGCCTTGCGCAGGGAGTCCATTTCCTTGAGTCTGGCGGGGAGGGCCTGTTCCATGTCGTATTTCTTCCGCTCCTTTCGGCTCAGCGAGTTGTACCAGGCGAGGAACTTCGCCTTGGCGACCGCCGCCGAATCGGCCACGTAGATGGAGTCTATCATCCTCCAGTCGAGCGAATCCTGAAGGGCGTGCGCCAGGTCGAGGCGGGCGAGGCTGTCGAGGCTGCGGGCCAGTAGCGTGTCGGCTGAGACCTTCAAGGAATCGGAGCTGCGCTGTAGGGAGTCGCGGACTATGACATGGGTCAGCGAGTCTATGAGTGCAACATAGTACTTGTACCGGAACGGATCAATAAGGCGCAGGGAATCAGGCACTTTGATGGTGTCCCTTGCCGTCAGGTGCGGGAGGGTGTCGAGCACGGCGGTCGTGTCTTCCTCCGACATTGCAAGCAGGCTGTCGGCAATCTGCACGGCGTCAAAACTGCCCACACGCTTAAGCTTGTAGGCGTCGGGGGTATAGACCACCGTGTCGAAGACAGGCAGCGGATCCGGGATATGGCGGGAGACGACTTCCTCCCTGCCGAAGCCTAAGGCGCCGGCGACTGCCGTGGCAAGCACGGTGGCAGGGAACCATATCCTGGACAACACGTTCATGTCTTATTCAAAAAGCCTGGCAAGTGCGTTTTCGAGCCCCTCTTCACCGAGGAAACGTTCGGCTATCTTGCCGTCGGGGGCGATGAGGATGAGGGTGGGGATGCCCTCCACTCCATAATTCTCGGTCGCGGTGTGGTCGGAGGTGTAGATTATGTCCCAGTCCATCTCCTTCTCCTTAGCGCAGGTGATGCCCTTTTCCGGATTGCTTTCCCACACGTTCACGCCGACTATCCGGAGGCCTTTGCCGGCGTACTTTTCCTTGTAGGTGCGCAGGTTGCCTATGGCCTGCATGCAGGGACCGCACCATGAAGCCCAGAAGTCCACGAGGACGTACTGTCCCTTGCCGGCGAATTCCGAAAGGGCGACGGGGGTGCCGTCAGCCTTCGTGCCGGTGATGTCGATGTACATGGAGCCGGGAGCGGTGGCCGCTGCTGCGCGCTTCCGCTCCAGGATCTGCTGTATTTCTTCATTCTCGCGGATGAAATCGGCGGCCTGCGGGAGCAGTTCCTCCAGCTGGTCGATATCCATGTCGGAGCAAAGGTTCATGAATGCCTGCATGCCTAGCACGTCGTCGGTGTGGGCGAGGAAGGTCTCACGGCTGAGGTCGTTGATCCTGGCGGTGCGTACCCGGATGATGGAGTCCGCGGCCTCGTAGAATCCGCCCATTGTCAGCGAGCCGATGTTGGTCTCATGCTCATAATAGAGCTCGGTTACTTTCTCCACGAAGTCGTTGACGGCGTCCGTGAGAGGACTTCCGGTGACTGTCGCAGGGTAGTCGAGGTCTATTGTAATCGTCTCTGCATCAGGCACGAATGAGGCCAGGAAACGTTCGTCATAGAGGTCGCGTCCGGGGAATTGGAGCATGGTGACGAGCTGGCGGGTCTTGTCCTGATCGCCCTTGAACGTGAACGTGCCTTTCGGGGAGACGGCGCAGGAGTCGACGGGTCCTTCCTTGCTGATCAGGTAGACGATACTGCCGGGCTGGAAGGCGAGCGAATCGGTTATGTTGCCCCGCACGGTGAAACGCTGCTCCCGGGATGTGCAGGAACAGACCAGTATAGCGAGGGCGGCGATTGCGAGGATATTATTCTTCATTGGAATCAAAAATTGAGGGTACTGCATCCATATTGCCTTCGGGTCTGGCGAGGGCTATCTTCCTGAATGCGAGCACACAGAGAATAGTCAGCAGGGCGCATGCGGCCACGAGTATCCAGTAGGCTGGGGATGGGATTACATCGCTCCAGCTTTCCAGGTCTTTCAGGGCGTCGACGTGCCCGATGACGAGCGCGAAGGTGTTGTTGACGAAATGCATCAGCATGGTCAGCTTCAGGGAGCCGGTCTTGTAGTACACGTAGCCGAAAAGGCATCCCAGTATGAAAGCGGGGATTGCCTGCCACGGGTTGAGGTGGATCACGGCGAAGAACAGCGCGGACACGGGGATTGCAACGGCGGGCTTTACTTTGTTGGAAAGCAGTCCGCGGAGCACCATGCCGCGGCAGAGCCACTCTTCGCAGATCGGGGCAAAGATGCTCACCATCAGCAGGTTGAACCAGACGTTGCCGTTGGTCAGGGCCTGGAGCGCCTCCTTCAGGAACTCCGGCATAGGAGGGAGCAGGTTGGTCAGGGGCTCGGCTGCAAATCCTGCCGCAAGCGTCATGGCGGTGACGATGATCGCGCAGAGCAGGCCTCCCAGAGGGGCGAAGTTGTTGCTGTCCATCTTCACGCCTGTGTGGTCCATGGAAAGGGTGCCGCTCTTAACCCCGGCGTAGATCATCGGGGGGATGAACATTATGGGGTAGCTGAGCAGGTTGCCGTACATTGTTCCGGCTTCAGCCCCGAGCGTGGCGGTGCAGATAAGCATCACGATGGACCCGACCACGGCGCCGACGATGAACCACAGCAGCAAGGTCAGCAAGCCGCCGACGTTGGGGACGTACCAGTTGAACTTGTCCAGGAATTTATAGTTGCCGCGACTTGCCATATCAATAAAGGGGGGAAGGATAAATGCCGTCAGCCACGAGTTCCGCGAACTTGGCGACCACTCCGGGGCGGTCTTCCTTGAAAGTCACGCCGAACCAGCGGGAAGGGGTGGAGAGCACGTCACAGGCTGCGCTGCCCTCGTGGATCATGCGGTCCACGGCAAAGGGGATGTAGAATTCCTTTTTGGGTTCGTTGATATTCTCTTCGAGGAACTGGCCGAAGATGGCGTCGCTCTTCTCGAAGTAGTCGGGGGTGAAGCACCACATGTTCATAGAGCAGAGGTCCTTGCCGCGGATCTCTACGTGCTCGCCGGAGACTGAATTGTCGCCGCGCAGGACGCCGTCCGCCTCGATCTGGACGTTATGGTGTTCGACGACGGTTGTCAGGTGCCCCTGGGAGTCGTAGTGGCAGATGCCCCTGGACACGCCGCCGGACTCGCTGAGTGTGTTGTCGATTTCGAACCCGACGATGGCATAGACACCGCTGCCGCCTTCGTGGGCGCGGCACCAGTCGCCGGCGATGCGGAAGGAATCACGGCCGTAGAAGTCGTCGCCGTTGATGACCACGAAGGGCTCACGGATGATATCCTTGGCCATCAGAACTGCATGGGCGGTACCCCAGGGCTTCTGCCTCTCGGGGTTGAGGGTGAAGCGTGCGGGAATCTTGTTGAGTTCCTGCGTCACGAACTCGAACTGCAGGGGAGAGCCGTCGGTGCACTTGACGCTGCTGTATTTCTGCTTAACGATGTCGCGGAACTGCTCAAGGAAGTATTCGCGGACGATGTACACGACTTTGCCGAAGCCGGAGCGGACGGCGTCGTAGATGGAATAGTCTATGATTGTCTCTCCGGAAGGTCCGAGACCGTCCATTTGCTTCAATCCGCCATAGCGGCTGCCCATTCCGGCAGCAAGTACCAAAAGTGTAGGTTTCATAAAAAATATTTCTTATTAATCCGCAAATTTAACTATTTTTGTGATTATGGGAAAATTTAAGGATATATGGGATAAGGAAAAGGACGGGAACCGCGCCCCGCAGCGTTCGTTCCTGCGCTTCGCCATCGTCGTGACGGCGATTTTCGTGGTGTTCCTTTTCATCAAGAAAGACAGCGTGGTACGCTGGGTGCAGGCAGGATTTACCATACGGAGCCAGGAGCGCCGCATTGAAGAACTGACCCGCGACAACGAGCGTCTGGACGCACGGGTCAAGATGCTGACCACATCCAAAGATTCCCTTGAACAATTCGCCCGCGAGGAGTTCGGCTTTGCCGAGCCCGGCGACGACGTCTATATAGAAGAATAATATGCTGATAGTGATTGAGGGCCTGGACGGGGCCGGTAAGTCCACCCAGGTCAGGCTGATGAGAGAATACCTCGGACGGGTGTGCCCTTCTCTTGAATACATCCACTTCCCCCGCTACGACGCCCCTGTCTATGGCGGCCTGATAGGCAAGTTCCTGCGTGGCGGTTTCGGGGAGATCGACAAGGTGCCTCCCCAGCTGGTCGCCCTGCTTTTCGCCGAAGACCGGCACGGCGCCGGCCCTGGGCTTCGCCGCGCACTGGCCTCCGGGGTGACCGTGCTGCTGGACCGCTACGTCTATTCGAATGTGGCCTACCAGTGTGCCAAGATGCATAATCCCGATGATGCCGAGGACCTGAGGGAGTGGATACTCAACACCGAATACGGCCATTTCGACCTGCCCCGGCCGGACCTGAACATATTCCTGGACGTGCCCATCGGTTTTGTGGAGGAGAGCCTCTCGCGGCAGCGCGCCGGTTCCGACCGCGGCTACCTGCAGGGCGGGCACGATATCCACGAAGCCGACCTGGAGTTCCAGAAGCGCGTACGTTCGTTCTACCTGCGCCAGGCGTCCCTGGACCCGTCTTTTGTTGTTGTTGACTGTTCCGGTCCCGACGGAAAGATGCTTCCTCCGGACGACATTTTTGCCAAGCTGAAAGAGGTGTATGAAAAGCATTAAGCGTATCTGCGCCGTCCTGGTGGGGATGGTGCTTCTGATTGCCGGCCTGCTGAAGCTCATGGATCCCGTGGGCGCCGGGCTCGTGGCTGCCGAGTACCTGAAATTTCTGGGGCTGAATTTCCTTGATTCCGCCGCCTCTTTCTTCGGGGTGGCGATGGCATTGCTGGAAGCGGTCCTGGGTGCCGCTCTGATTACTGGCGTCTGGCCCAGGCTCATGGCGGTGGCGTCGGGTATTCTGCTGGGTGGATTTACGCTCCTGACCCTTGCCCTGTGGATAGTAAATCCGCCGATGGACTGCGGCTGTTTCGGTGAAGCGATCCATCTGACGCACCTGCAGACCCTGCTGAAGAACGTCGCCCTCTGCGTGCTCTGGATTATTGCCTTCATTCCTTTCGGCAGTATACGCAAGCCGCTGAAAATCAAATATGTGTCTTTCGGTATAGCGGTGCTGTCCGTGATTGTGTTCACCATTTACTCCATTATCAGCATCCCGGCGATGGATTTTACTTCATTCAAGCCCGGAGCCATGCTGATGCAGGCCCAGGAGACTCCTTCGGACGATTCGCCGTTGCTCTCTTTCAGCGATGCGGGAGGGGAGTACTGCGACGATATGCTTGCCAAGGGGCAATGGCTGGTGGTTTCCGTCTTTGACAGGGATGATCTTTCAGCGGCTGACGAGGCCGGTATCTGTGAGCTCTGCGATTCGTTCGGCGGCTCCGTGCGCCCGCTGGTGCTGCTGTCCGGCGGCAGTCTGGACGGGCGTGAGTGCTATAGCTCCGACCGCCGCACCCTGATGACGCTGAACCGTTCCAACGGAGGTGCGACGCTGGTGTCTTCCGGTACCGTCATAGCGAAGTGGCCGAGGCGCTCGTATCCTTCGCCGGAGGCTGTTCAGGCCCTTCTGGAGCAGGATCCGGCAGAGGCTGTCATGCAAGAAAATGCCCCGAAGCGTATGAAGCTCCAGGGCTTTCTCCTGTATCTGTTTGCAGTGTTGCTGCTGCTTTAGAGAATCGTGATCTCGTAGGGGAGGCGCGCCATAATCTTTGCGCCCTTCAGTTTCTTTGCCATCCTGACGGTGAAGTCTTCCTTCTGTGTGTTCAGGGAGCTCATCATGGACTCCATCGCCGTGGGCACGGCGGGATAGCCCTTTATTGCCCAGTTGGAGAGGTCGGAGTCGTCTGCGAGGGTGGCGGCGTAGCCGATTGCATCCTCAAGCGTGCCGATTTCGTCGGCCAGGTGGATTCCAATGGCGTCGGAGCCGGTCCAGACACGGCCCTGGCCGATAGCGTCGACCTGCTCCTTGTCGATTTCGCGGCCCTCGGAAACGATGGTCGTGAAGCGGTCGTAGATGTCTTCGATGGAACGGTGCACGAAGTTGTACTCAGCATTGTCGAAGGGGCGGGTCAGGGACATCATGTCGCCGTGCTTGTTGGAAGAGACGGTCTCGACGCCCACGTGGAGCACGTCGGATGCGGTTTTGCTGAATTCGGGAATCATTCCGAACACGCCGATGGAGCCGGTCAGCGTCACGGCGTCGGTGTAGATCTTTTCGCAATTGTTGGAGATCCAGTAGCCGCCGGATGCCGCGTATCCGCCGTAGGAGGCCACAAGGGGCTTCTCAGCCTTGAGACGGTCGAGTTCGGCCTTGATCTTCTCGGATGCGAGCACGCTGCCGCCGGGGGAGTTGACGCGCAGTACCACTGCCTTGACGCTCCTGTCTTCGCGAACGCTCTCGATGACGGAGGCGAACCTGTCGCCGGCAACTTCCTCCAGGGCGCTGCCGTCCACGATTTCGCCGTCGGCATAGATGACGGCGATTCTCTTGGAGGCCTTGCCGGGAAGGGCCTTGCTCTGGGCGTAGTCGGCAAAGGGAATCATGGTCACCTGTTTGTAGCTGTCGGCTACGGCGAGCACGGCCAGCTGGTCTTCAAGTGCCTTGCGGTCAAGCAGTTCGTCCACGAGTCCGCAGTCCACGAAGTCCTGCGGGAGGCAGAGTTTGAGGCCGTCCACGGCTTCGTTGAGCTGTGCAGTGGTGATGCCGCGGCTCTCTGCGATTTCTGCCGAGATGGCCGCCCACATGGAATTCACCATAACCTGGTACTGCTCGCGGTTCTCGGGGCTGGCGCTGTTGCGGGTGAACATTTCACCGGCGGATTTGTATTTGCCGTGGCGTATCAGCTGCACGTTGACGCCCAGTTTCTTGAGCAGGTCGCCCAGGAAGAACATCTGGGTGCTGATGCCGGAGACGGAGGTCGTGGCACCGCCGTGAGGGGTCATGTAGACCTTGTCGGCTACAGAGGCGAGGTAGTATGAGCCGGTGGAAGGAGCCTCAAGGTAGGCGATGACGGCCTTGCCGCTGGTCCTGCGGAAGTTGGATAGGGCCTTGCGGAACTCTTCTACGTTGGCAATGCCGGTGAGATTGCCGTCGGTCTTGAGGTAGATATACTTGATGCCAGGGTCCTCGGCGGCGCAGTTGACTGCCTTGACGGCGTCCCAAATGCCGATGGTAACCACCGGTTGTCCCTGGGACTGAATGATTTGGACGAGGTCTGTCTCACGGGTCTGCTCGCCGATCACAATCTTTGACATGTCGATTCTCAGCACGCCTTCAGCGGGCACGACGGGGGTGCCGGAGCCGGCCAGGCCGGCGAATACCGCTATGATGAGTGCGTTGAGGAGGAGTATGCCGCAAATGACGGCAAGCACCATTTTCAGAAAATTCTTCATTTTGCACGTAATTATTTGTGCAAAAGTAAGTAAATTTGCGGAATTATGATACAGAAACCGTCAATACCCAAGGGTACGCGCGACTTCGGACAGCGCGAAATGGCAGCCCGCAACTATATATTTGACACCGTCCGTTCGGTGTTCAGGTCATTCGGATACGCCCAGATTGAGACTCCTGCCATGGAGAACCTCAGCACTCTGCTGGGGAAATACGGCGAGGAAGGAGACAAGCTGCTGTACCGCATCTTGAACTCCGGCGATGCTTTCGCTGAGGTTGATTTCGACAAGCCCCTGGCTTCCCAGGTGTGCGAGAAGGGCCTGCGTTACGACCTGACAGTTCCTTTCGCCCGCTACGTGGTGCAGCACCAGGGTGAGATTTCCTTCCCGTTCAAGCGTTTCCAGATCCAGCCCGTCTGGCGTGCGGACCGTCCGCAGAAGGGTCGCTACCGCGAGTTCTACCAGTGCGACGTGGATGCAATAGGTTCGAAGTCACTGCTTTGTGAACTTGAACTCGTGCAGATCGTGGCCCGTGTGTTCGAACTCCTGGACCTGCGTGTGTGTATGAAAATCAACAACCGTAAGGTCCTGACGGGGCTGGCCGAGGTGTGCGGTTTCCCGGACAAGGTGGTCGACATCACGGTGGCCATCGACAAACTGGACAAGATCGGGCTTGACGCTGTGGTGGAAGAGCTGATTGGCAAGGGGCTGACAGCTGAAGCAATTGAGGTGCTGCGGCCGGTGCTGCTCCTGGAGGGCTCCTTTGAGGAGAAACTTGTCGTGATGAGGTCCCTGATGGGCGCTTCCGCCGAGGGACTTCGCGGTCTGGACGAACTTGAGGAGCTGTTCGGCCTGATAAAGTCGGCAGGCGTTTCGATGCCTTGCGAAATGGACCTGTCGCTCGCCCGCGGGCTGAATTATTATACGGGCGCCATCTTTGAGGTTAAGGCTCTCGACTGGCAGATCGGCTCCATCTGCGGCGGTGGGCGCTACGACAACCTGACCGGCATTTTCGGCCTTCCGGACATGTCAGGAGTGGGTGTCTCTTTCGGGGCTGACCGTATCTACGACGTGCTAATGGGGCTCGGGAAGTTCCCCGGGGGCATTACTTCCGGGGCGGATATCCTGTTCGCCAACATGGGACGTGCCGAACTGGACTACGTGCTCCCGATCGCGGCTTCCCTGCGTGCTGCCGGGCTCGCCGTCGAGGTCTATCCTGACGCCGCCAAGCTGAAGAAGCAGTTCGACTACTGCGACCGCAAGGGGATAGGGTTCCTTTCGGTGTGCGGCGAGAACGAAGCTGCCGCCGGAACGGTCCAGATCAAGAACCTTTCCAGCGGCGAGCAGAGAAGTTTCCCGGCCTCCGATATCACTGGTATCCTGTCGTTTATCGGCTCTCGCCAGTAGCCGTTTATTATCAATTGCAAATATTTTTTGCAGTTTTAATAAATTTACCTACCTTTGCAGTCCACATCGCGGGGTAGAGCAGTCGGTAGCTCGTCGGGCTCATAACCCGGAGGTCGCAGGTTCGAGTCCTGCCTCCGCTACTACACAGGACATTTCTTCGGATTTGTCCTGTTTTTTTATGTCGGAATAACTGACGGTACAAGATTTTACCTGTGTAGTCTACTAAAGCCGGAAAGCCAGGTTCCGCCTATCAATCATTTGATCTCTATCTTCTCAGCAGATGCCGGATGGCCGCGACCGGATGATAGAAGATCATTCTGGGACCCGAATAACGCATAACAATTCTGATTTTCTCCCGCATATCGGGTCTGTAACAATGCGTCGGACAATTTTTACACGTTGGCTTGTCGTTGCCGAACCGGCAGTGTTCCAGGCGGCTGTTACAATATGAAGCCAATGCAGAACAATCCGGACAAAGATTTTTTCCATTATGCTTTTTTCGGCAGAAAAGCCCGATCATCCAGCGGACCACCTGTTTTTCTTCTTCAATGCGATTCATCTTGCAGGATTGCAGGAATGATCATTTGACATTATACGTATGAATGGACAATCCCTGCGCGGATGGCAGATAGTTGATTCCCCACCAGCAGATCTGGAGGCACACGAAGGAGACAAGCAGAATCACGCACGCCGTTTGGCTGTCCTGCGAATCCGCCTTGCGGAAATGCAGGTAAAGGAGATAGGCGAGCCAGGTGATGGCGGCCCACGTCTCCTTGGGATCCCAGGCCCAATAATGCCCCCAGGCTTCCTTGGCCCAGAGCGCACCGAACAGCATACCGAAGGTGAGGAAGGCAAGGCCGACATAGACTAGATTGTCCGTCAGTTCCAATTCCTGCCGCGTCGTCCGGTCCTTGCGGAAAAAGAGCAGGTAGACGGCCATTACCGTAGCTGCTCCCAGCAAGGCGTAGGAAAACATATACACGATCACGTGCGGTGCAAACCAGGGACTCTGAAGGGCCGGCATCAAGGTCTTGGAGTGGATGCCGGGCTTGAAGAGGTTCACACAGATGAACACGAAGGACAAGAGCGTGCTGAAGGAAAGAATCCATTTATAGCGCCATCGGCTATATACGATAATGCCTGCCATCGGCAGGAGAAATGAATACCAGAGCCGGGTCTCGCCCATAGTCCTCAGTGGCGGACGCTCCAAAGTGATCCACATTCCAAGGATAAAGGAGAAGAAAATGGCCAAGCCCAGGAAAGTGAAGGCATAGACCAGACCCGGTTTTTCTTTCCAGGCGAAATAAGCGCCCGTCATCCAGCACAGTACCGCTCCGATGGAGAAGAATATGAAAAAAATCCAACTCATAATTTCCCGGGTTTAGGCGCCATAAAGAACATCAGGCAAAGGGCGCCGGCCAACATCATGAAAATGCCGAGATACACCAGGGGCAACCAAGGATCCCGGACAAGTTCGAAAACACTGACATCGCTCCACTTGCCCAAGCGCTCGTCGTAGCTCAGCTGATAGATCTTCCATCCGTCCACCTTCATTGGTCTGTTAACCTCTATGACGCCGTGAATATGACGCCCGTCCTCCGTATAGACGGACACATCCGAAGCATAACGGCGTGGCTCGCGCTCCGGCATCACCAGCGAATACCGCGCGTCCAGATTCATAGGCCGATGCGGGAAGGCATAGCTCCCGCAAGAAACCCAACCCGTCTTCAGGGAATCTCCACGGGAAGCCTGAATCTCAACAGCATATGTTGCACCCACCGAGTTCCAACGCTCATATCGATTGTCTACTGCAGCGGCCTCGGGAAGCTGCTGCAGCAGCTTGATATTCCAATCCAGCAAGTGACCGGAAACGACCCCCTCTTCCAAGATGATCTCCTGGTCCGGCACCAAAGTTCCGCTGGAGTTTTCCACCAACATCAACTTGGGCGGATATTCGTCTATCGTGAAAGAATGCAGGTCGATGGCCAGATTGAGTCCGTGAAGGTTGCCGTCCTCATCCTGGCCACGCCACTCCGGCGTTCCCATCTTTACGCTCATCTGCAGTTTCTGCATATCGGCACTGCCAAGGGTGGCGCAGACGACAGCCACGAAAACGCCCAGGTGATTCAATATAAAAGGAATCTCCTTCCAACTGAAATGAGCCAGATGATTCACGGTCGTGAGCCCCACGATGACCACCAGCCAAAGCCAGATAAGGACGAAAGGCCAGCATTGCAACATTTGCGAAAGCCAGGGGATTCCACCTTCGCGCATCTGCGGGGTCAGGCCCATCAACAAAGTCATTCCCAAAGCCCAGCAAAGGCAAGGAACCGCCGCCTGATAATGCATCATCCAGGAAAAGGCATATACGCGATGCCGGAACGCATACATCAAGCCGATTGCGGCACACAGCAACACCAGGACGATGATGTTGACCGGCGCGGCAAACAAGTCCCATTCGACGGGACCGATGGACAGCTGCAGCAGCAGACCCACAACAAGAAAGCCTCCTCCTATGAGGAAGCCTTCTGCCATTCTCCATGGTCTGGTCCACATCAGTATTCCAGCAGCTTGCCTTGAGACTTGGCGCTTTCTATCCATTGAGGGACGATTGTCTCGAGGAACTTCTCTTTGTCGGCCAACCGTTTAGGCATATCGATACCACAATAGGCCGCCGCTTTCTCACGGGTGGAAATGTCCGGCATGGGCACATCGCCGGTAAAGCCGTGGCGGGCCAAGGTCTTGGCAATGGCCAGACGGGCCTGCAAGGCATAGTCGAGACCGGACGAAAGAATCCTGGTCACTTCCTGCGGAGCATGGAAGGAGGCGCCGTGGGAGGCTACGGCATAATCCCAACGCCACTGGCCTTTACGGATATCCTGGAGTGCTTCTTCCATCTCTTCTTCGGTAGCGCCCTGGTCCCAGGCGAATTTGGCCTCGATATGTGCTTTGGCCAGTTCATCCTCCAGACGGTTGCGGACTTCCAGGCACTTTTCCTGGCGTTCGTACACGTTCTGGCGAAGGGTTTCCTCGCTTTCGCGGTGACAGACCAGGCAGGTCCGGTCCATTTTGGCCAAGGGACTCTGGATATGGTGGTCGCTGAACTTGACGCCGCCGTCGGCCGTATAAGGCATATGGCAGTCTGCGCAGGAGACGCCGCGCTGTCCGTGAATACCCTGCAAGGCCAACTCATAGCCCGGATGCTGGGCCTTCAGAATAGGTGCGCGGCTCAAGGCATGGATATAGTCATAGTAACCACGCTCATCATAATATTTTTCGGCATCTTCCACCGTGAAACCGTAATCGTGCGGGAAAGTCAGATACTGGTCGTGCTCGGGAGTCTCCGGGAAATCCTGGAAATAGTACTCTGTATGGCACTGGGCACATACCAGAGAGCGCATGTCGTTGTGGGAAGCCTTGGTGATGTCGATTCCCTTCCTTGCATAGGTTTCAATGAGGGCGGGACGGCTGATGTGAAGGTCCATGTTCTCGCTGTCATGGCAGTCTGAGCAGCCGATAGGATTCATCACTTCGCTTCCCCAGCGGGCCCAATTGGATTTATAGAACTCCGCGGGGCCGTATTCTTCCATCAAACGGGGAACATCCGGGCCCTTGCAGGTCCAGCAGGTGCCGGGCTGGTTGGAACCGTCCGTAAGCGATGTGGGCGCGCCGGTACGCAGGATTTCCCGCATATCCTCCACGGCATGCATATGGCCACGGGGCGAGTTGTAATCCCACGCAAACGCGTAACCGGCCCACAGGACCACCATGTTGGGACGTTCATCCAACACATATTGGCGGTCGCTGGACATATACCTGGAACGGAAATCCGTTTCTTCCGTCGCCTTCCAGGTCTCATACTCGCGCGGGAAGTCACTCTGGAACTTCTGATTCTGGGCGACGATGCCCTGCATAGGGTTCTTCCGGTTGTTGAAGATGCTGGCGACCTCCGCCCTGCGCTCCATAAGGGCGGACACAACGAGGCCCAGGATGAAAACCACGACCATAGAGCCGCCGAAAATCAACCAGCTGTGCAAGGGTTTCAGTTTCTTTTCACTCATATCGTAAATTATTGTTTTCCGTGTAGGTGACCGTGGGGAGAATGATGGCCGATGGCCTTCTGCAGCCATTCAGGAACAGGCGATTCGGGGAACGGAACTTTGGCATTCGGGGTCGCCGAGAGGGAATTCTTCCCTCCGTGGGGAACATCCCGGTGGCAATCCCAGCAGGCCTTTCCTTCGCCGACCTGCGCCATCATATAATCGACCTTCCCGGCCTTCACCAACTCTGTCGTAAGCTCTGTATGGCAACGGATGCAGTTGTTCATAATGACCTGCGCACTCGGATTCTTGGTGGCGGGGACCTGCGGCTCGCTGAAGGTGACGAATGCAGCCGTATGCTTCATTCCGTCCATGCCCTTGAAAGCATATTTTCTGACTATGTTCTCGTGGGGGACGTGACAGTCATTACACGTTACCGTTTCCCCGCGGCCATGGGAAGAGTGATTCCA
>JAILIM010000103.1 GCA_024695285.1 Bacteroidales bacterium | reverse complement strand
CTTGGGTTGATTGGGAGCCAGTGGTATGGTGCGGCAGGGGAACTATTGAAAAATATTCAAGAGCTCGTGTACACAATGGATAAGCGCCCCGTTGTAATATCGGAAGTCTTTGAGGACGAGGCTGAATATCAAAGAGTTCTCAACGAACTAAAGGAGGAAGACGCCACAACCACTGAAGGCGAGTAGTTAAACCGCGCAAATACGCACACGAGCAATAAAAAAAAGAGCCCCGCAGCTGCACTCATTGCAAGCTTTCATTCGCGGGCGCTCTTCACAATCAGTAATGCGCACGACCTGATTCCGTTCTTTAGCGGAGCGGGACGCAGGAAACGGTGGAAGGGGCCGGAGTGAGCGCAGCGAACGGAGTCCTCGAAGAGGCAAACTGCCGCCGGCGCGGAGCATCGATGTAGGAATCTATTAGGCGTTGGCGCGCTGGACGGCCTGGGAGATGTTGATCAGGTAGTCTCCCATTCGCTCCAGCTCGGCGATGACGTCGATGTAGAGAGTGCTGTTGGCGTAAGGTCCGTGTCCGGCTTCGATGCGGGCGAATTCCTGGTCGCGGAGCTCGTCCCTGAGCTTGTTGATGGCCTGCTCGTTCTCTATGGCACCGGAAATGTCGGCATCTTTGAAGTCACCGTCAATCCGCTTCAGATTGCCGAGCATGGAAGTGTAAGCCTTAATCAGCGCCACCAGCATCCTGGCAATACCTTCTTTCCTTTCAGGGCTCAGCTGCTCGCCGCTCTCTTTCAGGCGCGACAGGATACGGCTTATGCATTCGCCGCTGTCGCCTATGCTCTCCAGCTCGGAAATTATTCTGAACAGTGCCTTTGCGAGCATGGAGGTCTGCTGGCTGGTCTCGTTCTCTATCAGGGACGTGAGGAAAGATGCAATTTCGTGCTCTATCTTGTCGGTGATTTCTTCATATTTCACCAGCTTGGCCCTGGAATCCTCGAATTCGTCGCTGTCCATACATAGCACCGCATCACCTATCATACCTATTTCTCTCTGAGTGATCTCGGCAAAATGTATGGTCTCCAGCAGTGCCTGCTGTGCACCGAGTTCCGGTGTGGCTACAGGGCCGGCAGTGATATAGTTCAAATGCTCCGGACGTTTTTTACGCTTGACTATCTTTGAGGGTACTATCTTTCTTGCCAGAGACTCTATTTTGGGAATGAACCATATCAGGATCATGGTATTTATGGTGTTGAATAGGGTGTGGAACATAGCCAGGCCCGTAAGGGGGTTGAATTCCCCGAACAGGCTCACTATGCCGCGGTCGAGGGCCAAGAAAGGCCGGAACAGTATCAGCGCCCATATTACACCGAAAACATTGAATATGGTATGAGCGATTGCGGCCCTGCGAGACTCAGTGTTTCCCATGGTCGCCGCCACATTGGCGGTAATTGTGGTACCAATATTCTCTCCAAGTACCATTGCCGCGCCCATATCGAAGGATATCCATTGTTGGTCGAGCATTATGAGCGTAATGGCCATTGTTGCACTGGAGGACTGCAGCACAAGTGTCAGTATTGTACCGAACAGGACAGCGATCAGTATGCTTCCGAAGCCGAAATTGCTCCAGTTCTGGATGAATGACAGCACTTCCGGAGTTTCCTTGAGGTCCGGAACGAATGATTTTATAAGCGAAAGTCCCAGGAACAGCAATGAGAAGCCTATGATAAATTCTCCAATGTGTTCCAGCCTGTCCTTCTTCATCTGCGACAGGATGAAGCCGAATAGGAAGAAGGGGATCGAGAGAGCCGCTATGTCGAACTTGAATCCGAACAACGATATTATCCATGCCGTTACGGTGGTTCCTATGTTTGCTCCCATTATCACGCCTATGGCCTGGCTCAGCGAGAGCAGTCCGGCGCTTACGAAACTCACTACGAGCACCGTGGTGGCGCTGGAGGACTGTATGATAGAAGTAATGCCGAGTCCGGTAAGGACCCCCTTGAAAGGATTGGAGGTCATTGCACCAAGCATTGAACGGAGCTTGTTGCCGCTGGCTTTCTGGATGCCCGTGCTCATCAGGTTCATTCCGTAAAGGAACATGGCCAGAGAGCCTAGAAGTTTGAAAATCTGTGCTAACATTGCAAAATAATTGACTATGCAAAATAAGTTAGATGCTGTTAAGCCATTATTAAGTGACGGTTAAGTTTCTGTTAATACTGCTGAAACAGAATTTTTAATGCTTAACTTTGCGCTATGGAAGAAATCTTGATAGTAGAAGATGATGCTGATCTCAGGGAAATCCTGAACTTCAACCTCGGACGGGCCGGGTACAGGACGCAGGAGGCCGGCAGCGCGGAAGATGGCTTGAAGATGCTGTCCGGACACACCCGTCTTGTGCTGTTGGATGTCATGCTGCCCGGGATGTCCGGATACGACATGGCCCGGACGATGAGGGACAAAGGGTTCAACATTCCGGTGATCTTCCTCACCGCCAGGTCTTCCGAGGAGGACCTCCTTTCCGGCTTTGCCTCAGGTGGCGACGACTATATGGTGAAGCCATTCTCCACTGCCGAATTGCTGGCCCGTATCGCGGCCGTCCTCAAGCGATCCACCTCTCCGCACGACGGCGTGCTTTCCTGCGGACCGCTCAAGCTGGACCTGAAAGCTGAAAAAGTATTCCTGGACGGGAACGAAATCCTGTTTTCCAGAAAAGAGTACGAGATTCTGGCCTTCCTGATCCAGAACCAGGGCACCCTTTTCACCCGCAGTCAGATAATCAAGGCCCTGTGGCTGGACGCGCCGTTCGTGATCGACCGCACGGTGGACGTGCATATAGCCCACATACGTTCCAAACTGGATAAGCATAAAAACCTCCTGGTGAGCCGTACGGGCTTCGGATACGGATTGAAATATGAAGAATAGCAAGACATATCTTCAGCAGCTCCTTCTGTATATGGCGGTGGTGGTCGGCGTGTTTGCCCTTGCCGCTTCGGTGTACCAGATGCACAGTGAGAGAAACTACAAAAAGCTTGTGCTGCAGTCCAGGCTGGAAGGGTATGCGGACCGCATATCCTTAATCGGTCCGGAAGTCTCTTTCAACGAAGAGGTCAGAATAACTATCCTGTCCACTGGCGGTAACGTACTCTATGATTCTGATGAGCCTGAACTGGCCAGCGACCACAGCAACCGTCCGGAATTCCTGGAATGCCGGGACGGACAGCCGGGATGGGCAATACGCCACTCTGAAACCGAAGGCCGGGATTATTGCTATCTTGCCAAGATGTACGGCGACAAGATCATACGTGTAGCTGTGCCTTACGAAGTCGACCTGAAGCATTTCCTGCGCTCCGATACTATATTTATCATAGTCGGCGTCCTGCTTCTGCTCCTTTTCCTCGGACTTATAGGGCGTTCCATGCTCCGGGGGTACAAGTCCCTGGAGGACGCTCTAAAGGAGGTTGAAAACGAACGTCTTAACAACCGCCGGCTGAAGCGGGATATGACCCATAATATCGCCCACGAACTGAAGACCCCGGTAAGCAGCATGCGAGGATATCTGGAGGCCCTGACCGACTGTGAGGACATGGACGAAGAACGCCGCAGGCTGTTCACCCAGAGAGCTTACCTCCAGTCCCTCAGGCTGTCCGACCTGTTGAGGGACATAGGTCTGGTTACCAAGATAGAGGAGTCTCCCGAGCTCATAAAGGTGGAAGAGTTGAATCTGAAGGAGATAGTGGACAGCGTGCTGGACGAGTTTGCAGAGAAGATGGCCTCCAGAAGCATCACGGTAGAAAACTGCATCCCGGATAAGCTGCGGATGAAAGGCAGCCCAAGCCTCATCTACGCCATCTTCAGGAATCTGGTGGAAAACAGCTGCAAATATGCCGGAGACGGCGTCCGTATACATATTGAAGCCTCGCCCGGTAAGTGCATTTACTACGATACTGGTGTGGGCGTTTCGGAAGAGCAGCTGGACAAGATATTCGAGCGCTTCTACCGTATTCCGGGAATGAGCGACACCAACTTAAGCGGAGATGTGGGCAGCGGGCTCGGGCTTTCCGTCGTCCGGAATGCCATAGCTTTCCACGGAGGGGAGATAAAAGCCAGCATCGGGCCCGAAGGAGGGCTTGCCTTCGAGATGGCCCTAAAACTCCATCTATAAAAGTTTCCTGAGATACGGTCCGGTTACCGAGGCGGGGTCGTCTGCGATCTGTTCCGGGGTGCCGGTGGCAACCACGAGACCGCCGCGCCGGCCGCAAAGTATCCGTCGATCTTCTCCCAGGCGCCGTTGTACTTAATCGTTCCGGGGGTCTGCTGCGGGGGCTTTTGTGCCTTGCGCACCTCGTCGCTCCAGACATCGTCGTTGAAGTCGCCTACCGAGAGCACCCGCAGCGAGATAGAATATGCGAAAAGGAACGGTAGGACGGTGCGGTATTTAGAGGAGTAATAATACGAGAGAGCCTCAAATTTTACACCTATTTTACACCAAAATAGGTGTATTTTTAAATAATAAATTGATTATTAGGCATATACACAAACGATGTCGAGTCTCATCCCGCGCACGAGAGCTGTCAGCAATGACGGCTCTTTTTTTTATGGGCCTTTGCAAAGGACTTCGGGCTGTTTTTATGCAGGAGGATTCGGAGCGGCAGCGACAGAAGGGATAGCTGCGTAGCAGCGTAAGGGGAACCTTCCCCTTGTCCCCTGGGGGTGCAGGGGGATAGTTGGGACTGTTTTTATGCGCGAACCGCATAAAAACAGTCCCGGGACCGGTGTCCGACATCGCTGCAAAACCCTAGAAAAACGCAGTTCAGTCTTCTTCCGGTCCCGGACTATTCAGAACGCCGCTCAAGGCAGCCGGGGGGAAAGTAGTCGGCAACGGGACCCGGACCTTGTCCTAAGCCCGTGCCCCGTCATTATATAAATAACCGCTCTTCGGCCCTGTGGAAGCGCCTGAGCACTTCCTCCCGGCCTACGAAACGCATTATATCAGCAATGCCAAGCCCGCTTGACGAGCCTGTGAGCGCAAGGCGTATGCAGTTCATCACCTTGCCCATCGGCCACTCCTTCTCTCGGATGTAGCCTTCCATTTCTTCTGCGGAAGCTGTGGCCTCCAGCGCCTGCCGTGCCATCTCCACATTCTCGCTCTTCCAGAACTTCGCGGCATCCTTCTCAGCGTACTCCTCGGGAGCCTTGAAAAGGTGCCACGAAATGTTCCAGAAATCGGACACGAAAGTGGCGCGCTCCTTAATCAGGGCCACGACTTCCTGCACCATATCCTTGTCGGCCTCCACTCCCTGCTCTTTCAGAATGGGGAGGAACAGGCCGGTCAGTTCTTCGTCGGAACGCATGCGCAGATACTCCTTGTTGAACCATTTAGCCTTGTCGGGGTTGAACTTGGCTCCCGACTTGCCGACCTTCTCAAGCGAGAAGGCCTCGATGAGTTCGGGCATCGAGAATATCTCCTGCTCAGTGCCGGGATTCCAGCCCAGCATGGCCAGCAGGTTCACGAAAGCGTCCGGGAAATAACCGTCCTCACGGTAGCCCCTGGACACTTCGCCCGTAGGTGCCACCCACCTCAGCGGGAACACAGGGAAGCCCATCTTGTCGCCGTCGCGCTTGCTCAGCTTGCCGTTGCCGACGGGCTTCAGCAGCAGGGGCAGGTGCGCAAATTCAGGACGCTCCCAGCCGAATGCCGCATACAGCAGATAGTGCAGGGGGAGCGATGGCAGCCACTCTTCGCCGCGTATCACGTGGCTGATCTCCATCAGGTGGTCGTCCACGATGTTGGCGAGGTGGTAAGTGGGCAGTTCGTCCGCACGTTTCCAGAGCACCTTGTCGTCGAGGGTGGAAGTGTTCACTTCAATATGGCCGCGGATAAGGTCATCCATAGCCACCACTTCGTCTTCCGGCATGCGGAAACGGACGGTCCAGTCGGTGCGCTCGGAGAGCAGCTTTTCAACTTCACCGGCACTGAGGGTCAGAGAGTTGCGCAGTCCCTTGCGGGTGGCAGCGTTGTAGATGAAGGTCTGCCCTGAGGCCTCGGCCTCTGCGCGCTCTTTCTCCAGCTCTTCGGCCGTGTCGAACGCGTAGTAGGCGAATCCGCCGGCGACGAGCTGCTCGGCATACTTGCGGTAGATGCCCTTCCGCTGCGACTGTCTGTAGGGGGCGTGCGGGTTGCGCTCATCCGGAGTCTCGGCGAGCTTGCCGTTGGCATCCAGGCCTTCGTCGGGCACGATGCCGCACCAGCGGAGTGACTCGATGATATATTCTTCTGCACCGGGCACGAAGCGGTGGGAATCGGTGTCTTCGATACGGAGTATGAAGTCTCCGCCCGCCTTCTTCGCGATCAGGTAGTTATACAGCGCAGTGCGCACCCCTCCCATGTGGAGGGGGCCCGTCGGTGACGGTGCGAATCTTACTCTTGTCCTTTTCATGATCTGCGTATGGCCGGTATGTTTTCAAGGTCGGAAATCTGCTCGCCGGTGCGTACCAGCAGGGCCGGTTTCTTTTCGGGATCGAAGCGGAATGCGCGCTGGTTGTCGGTGGAACTGTAACCGATGCGCGAGCCCACGCTGTCTTCTATCAGGCTGATACCCTGCGTGCTTGCAGCCTCGTTCTTGTCGTAGGTGAAGTTACGGGTGATCATTATGTAGTTGCCCATGTCGCGGCGGGAGCCCACGATGTCGATGAACCTGAGCCCGGTCACGATGGAAGTGATGTGTATCTTGTCGCCGGTTGAGGGATCCTCGTCCCAGATCAGGCCGCGCTTGAAGTTGTTCGCGCCTCCGGTATATTCATCTATGCGGCGGTTGATTTCGGACATATCGTCCATGGTGAGGCCCTGCTCGTTCTTGCCGCCCGTGATGTTGACCAGCACGTTCTTGGCGGTGGTCAGGTCGAAGTCGTTGAGCAGGGGAGATTCGAAGGCCTGGCTGACAGCGTCCTGGATGCGATTGGGACCTGAGCCCTCGCCGTAGCCCATGAGCGCCATGCCGCTGTCCTTCATCATGGTCATCACGTCCTCGAAGTCCACGTTGATGTAGCCGGGCTTCTGGATTATCTCAATGATGCCCTTGACGGCGGTGGTCAGCACCTCGTCAGCCTTGGGGAAAGCGTCGTGGGTAAGCTGGTCGCCGAAGTGGTCGTAGAGCTTCTCATTGTTGATGATGAGGAGCGAATCCACGTTCTTCTCCAGCTCCTGGATGCCGTCGATGGCACGCGACATAGCCCTGTCGCCCTCGTTCTTGAACGGGAGCGTGACCACGGCCACGGTCAGTATGCCCTTCTCCTTCGCCATCTTGGCAATGATTGGAGCAGCGCCGGTGCCGGTGCCGCCGCCCATGCCGGCGGTGATGAAGAGCATGCGGGTGCCGGTGTCGATGATCTTCTTGTCGATCTCGGCCTGGCTGTCGAGGGCTGCGTTGCGTCCCTTGATGGGGTTGGTGCCCGCTCCCAGGCCCGCTCCCATCTGGATCTTCACGGGCACGGGACTGCATTCGAGCGCCTGAGAATCGGTGTTGCAGACCACGAAACTGCACCCTTCAATGCCGGTGCGGTACATGTAGGAGACAGCGTTGCATCCGCCGCCGCCGACACCTATCACCTTGATAATCTGGTCCGAACGCTTCCAGTCGTTGGGAGTCGTCACCTCCAGGTCTATATTTAAATCCTCGAACATATCTTATTTCTTTCCTTCGTTGTTGTTGCCCATTTCATCGTAAAGTCCGCCAAGCACGCCGTCGAACCCGTTCTCGAACATGGTCCCCACTTTCTTCCAGAGCACCTGGAGGCCGCTGGGGCCTTCCTTTGCGGGCTTCTGGGGCTTCTGGGGTTTCGGTGTCTTCTGGCGCCTGTTGCTGCCGGGGGTCTTGACTATCTTGGTCTCGAACGCGTCTGCGGAGAAGAGCGTGCCCTGGGGCTGGCTTTCGGAAGCCGGCTGGCCGCCGGTCTCCTGCGCCTGTTCTTCCGTCTTTTCCTCCTTTGCTTCGGCCGCCGGTATACGCACGGACTCTTCTATGCAGTTGAGGTACGGGTCGCCCGCCGCTTCCAGGACCATTCCCACGGATGCAGAGGCTTCCGCCTCTCCGATTCCGGGGCATCCGTCGGAACTGAATTTCCTGCTGAGAGGGAAGCCTATGCGGACGTTGTAGCCCGATTCCTCCTTGATCAGGTTGCCGAGATTTGCTAGATTGGCGCTGCCGCCCGTGAGGACGATGCCGCAGCGCAGCCTGTCCGCGAATCCGCTTTCCTGTATGAGGTAGAGGATGGCGATCACTATCTCCCTGCACCTGCTGGTGATGATTTCGGAGAGGTATTTCACGCCCAGGTTCTCATAGGAGCCGTTCTCTTCGTCGTTGATCTGGAGTATCTTGTCGCCCATGGTCTGGAGCTTCTCGGGCAGGCAGGCGCCGAACGCGAGCTTGATGTTCTCGGCGAGCACGTCGTCGAAGGCGCATTCCAGGCGTATGTCGGTGGTCACGTTCTTGCCGCCGAAAGGAATGGCTGCGTAGTAGCGCATTATGCCGCCCTGGTAGATCGACAGGGAAGTCACTCCGGCGCCCATCTCTATGAGGGCGACGCCGTTGGTCATCTCGTCGTTCTTCAGCACTGCCTCACCGACGGCGGACGGAGTGAAAATGGCCTGGGCAAGCGCCACTCCCGCGTCGTTGAGCATTATGTCGATGTTGCGCACAGCTTTCTTGGCACCCACGAATATCTTGAAGTTACCGGAGAGCATGTCGCTGCATGTTCCCACCACATCCTCTTCGGAGCCGATCACGTCGTCAGTAGAAAAAGACTGGGGCACTGCGCCGTAGATTAGCTCGGTGTTGCTGTCGTTGAGGGGATAGGTGTCGAGCGCGATGTTCTTGAGGGTCGAAATCTCTTCGTCCTCGATGAGTTTGGAGGGGTCGCTGCGCTCTATGCTGGCGCTGGCCGTCTCCTGACGCACGTTGTAGCGGGGAAGGCCCACGACGACCTGCAGTATCTTGATCTGCAGCTCGTCCTCAGCCTCGGCTATGGCGGCGCGCAGAGGGGACGCGGCCCTCTTCGGATTGAATACGCAGTTGTAGCGTATGCCGTCCGAAGGACGCTCCTTGTAGTAGATGATCTGGACGTTCTCGCCTATGATCTTCGCTACACATAGAGCGAGCTTCGAAGTGCCCAGATCGACTGTCGCTATATATCTTTCCTGCATATGATTTGTTTGTTGTATTTCAAATTCACACTTTTATAGTAAGCTTCACCCTTTGAAGGAAGTATGTGGGAGTAGTATTTGGCCATCTTTCCGAATTTCTCCGGAATGGCATCCGGGAATCCGATGATGAACTTCTCCTTTCCGTCCACCGTCTTGAGCACCAGGTCTCCTCCGGCGGCCACGCTGATCTTCTCTATCCTGTCTTTCCAAGTCTTCGAGGACGCGATGAAGTCCATGAGGTCCAGCACACCGGCCGTCCACTTCTCGTACCCTCCGTTCTCAATAGCCGGGATGGCACCTTCGATGACGGGAACTTCGGCGGTATAGCTCTTGTGCAGGGGGAACACAAATCCCGTCTTGTCCATATAAAATCCTTTCTCACCCCTCTGGAAACGCACTGCCGGCACCCTCTGCGACACGCTGACGTGCAGGATTCCGTCGGAAGTGGTCCATGCTTCGCTGTTCATCACCACGCTCTTCTCCTCCAGCATCTTCTCGATGCGCCCGAGGTCGAGGCTGTCGAGCCTCACGCCTATGTAGGCGCCGTAGTGCTTGTCCAGGAATCCCTTGATGTCCTCCGGAGTCACGAACTCGTAGTCCTCCCGTATCTGCACGTCGAGCCCGTTGCACAACTTGGCGGAGCGGCTGATGCGCGCGGCCCCTGCCAGCAGTGCGAAACCTGCGGTCAGCAGCGCCAGGATGGCGAAGAAGGCGATATGCTTACGGGTGATACTCATTATCTTGCGTCCAGAAGACGGGTTATGGGTTCAACGAAACGGTCTATGTTGCCGGCTCCGAAGGTGGCGAGTACGTCGAACTGCTTGTATTTGAGCACGTCCATCAGTTCCTCCTTCGTTATCAGCATCTTGGAGGCTGCGGTCACGTCCTCGAATATCATTTCGGAGGTAACGCCCGGGATAGGCTCCTCGCGGGCGGGGTAGATGTCCAGCAGTATCAGTTCGTCCAGCTCGCTCAGGGCCTTTGCGAATTCGGGCGCGAAATCGCGCGTGCGGGTGTAGAGGTGCGGCTGGAAGATGCCGGTGATCCTGCGTCCGGGGAAGATGCCGCGCAGCGACGAGATGGCGCTGGCGAGCTCCGCCGGATGGTGGGCGTAGTCGTCGATGTAGGCGAGGCCGGGCTTGTTGACGTGCTCGTCGAGACGGCGCTGCACGCCCTTGAAGCTGCTGATAGCCTGGCGCATCTTCTGCCCGTCCACTCCGTAGCACAGGCAAACGGCGGCCGCGGCAATGCTGTTTTCGACGTTGATCCAGCCGAGGGCGCCCACGCGTATGTCGTTCAGCACGCCGCCCGGGTACACCAGGTCGAAGGTGTAGTGGCCGTCGGCACCGAGCCGCAGGTTGCTGCTGTGGAAGTCGGCACGAGGGTCGTCGAAGTGGTAGGTATATATACGTGCGCTCACCTGGCCCTCCTTTATGGGAAGTCCGTATTTCAGGATGAGCGTCTCATGGACCTGCGCTGCGAACTGGCGGAAGGCCTCGTGGACGTGGGCGAGGTCACCGTAGATGTCTAGGTGGTCGGCGTCCATTGCAGTGATCACGGCGATGTCGGGACGCAGCTGCAGGAAGGAACGGTCGAATTCGTCGGCTTCGGCAACGACCACCGGAGTGCGGCTCATCAGCAGGTTGGAACCATAGTTTTTGGAGATACCTCCGAGGAACGCCGAGCAGCCGTCGCCTCCTTCTGTGAGTATATGGGCGATCAGCGTCGAGGTCGTGGTCTTGCCGTGGGTGCCGGCGACCGCGAGGCAGGAGAGCCCGGAGGTGATTTCTCCGAGGGCCCGGGAGCGCTTCACCACCTTGTAGCCCTTCTGCTGCACGAACTGAAGTTCCCCGAAGTCGGCGGGCACGGCGGGCGTGTAGATGACCAGCGTGCTTTCGATTTCGGCGGGTATTTTTGAGCAGTCGTCTTCATAGTGGACGGCTATTCCTTCAGCCTGAAGGGCTGCCGTCAGGTCGGAAGGGGTGCGGTCATAGCCGGACACCTCGTAGCCGCGGAACTTGTACCACCTGGCGATGGCGCTCATTCCGATTCCGCCTATTCCTATGAAATAGACATATTTAAGCTTCTCGTCCCTCATTTTGACAGTATCTTGTATATTTCATCCACTATGGTCTGCGCAGCGTCGGGCAGTGCCATAGCGGCTGCGTTCTTTTCTATTTCGGCGATTCGTGCCGGGTCGTGGACCAGGGCCAGCGCCGTGGAGAGGAGTTTCTCCTGAGCCTCCGCGTCGGGAACCAGGAGGGCGGCATCCCTGCGAACCAGAGCCATGGCATTATGGGTCTGGTGGTCTTCCGCCACGTTGGGAGAAGGCACGAACACGGCGGCCTTCGCGGTTGCGCAGATCTCCGACACGGAAGACGCGCCGCTACGGCTCACTATGACGTCGGCCATGGCATAGGCGAGGTCCATGCGCGATATGAAATCGCTGTGGATCACACCCGGCACCTCGCGCCCTTCCATGAAGGCGTCGATTCCGGCTTTGTAGTATTTTCCGCACTGCCAGAGCACCTCCACGTCCTCTCCGCCGGGGCATCCCGCCTCAATCCATGACTTCATGGCCTTGTTGAGCGTGCCGCTGCCAAGGCTGCCGCCCACGATGAGGATGTGGCGCTTGGCAGGGTCGAACCCGTAGAATTCCAGGCCTTCGCGCTTCTCGGCCTCGGAGTATGGATGCATCTCCGGCCTGATTGGGTTGCCGCTGAGTATGATCTTGTCTGCGGGGAAGAAGCGCTCCATGCCTTCGTATGCCACGCAGATGCTCTGTACTTTCTTGCCCAGCATCTTGTTGGTCAGCCCGGCGAAACCGTTCTGCTCCTGGATGAGGGCTGGGATGTGCATGCGGGTCGCCGCCATCAGCAGGGGAGCGCTGGCGTAGCCGCCCACTCCGACCGCGATTTCGGGCTTGAATTCCTTAATGATGCGGCGGGCTTTCGCAATGCTGCCGAAAAACTTGAACGGGACCTGGACATCGTTCGCCACGTTGCGAAGCGTCAGCTGCCTCTGGAGCCCCACTATGGGCAGGCCGATGATTTCGAAGCCTTCACGGGGCACCTTCTCCATCTCCATCTTGCCCTGGGCGCCGACAAAGAGGATCTCGCTCTCAGGATTCACTTCCTTGAGCTTCCTGGCTATCGACACTGCCGGGAAAATGTGCCCGCCGGTGCCGCCGCCGCTGATGATTACCCTTATCTTTCTATACTCCATAGTCGTTCATTTCGTCTGTCAGTTCAATTTCCTGCAGGTCTTCGGGCGCTTCGCCGCTTTCGAATGCGTCGAGGTCATCAAGTCCTGCCTGCACGTTCTCCTTCAGCTCGATCAGAGGCTGGGCGTCACGCTGCTCCTTCTCTATCCTCCTCTGAGCTATACGGCTGAAGGACAGGATGATGCCGAATGCCAGGCTGAAGCACAGGAACGCGCTGTTGCCGTGGCTTATCAGTGGCAGCGTCTGGCCCGTCATCGGACCTATGTCGGCATTCACGAACATATGCAGGAACGCCTGTCCGGTGATCAGCAGGCACAGGCCCGCCACGCTTATTTTCGCATAGAGGTCCTTCCCGCAGTTGCGCACGATGATGGAACCCCTCGCCAGCAGCGACACATACAGGAATATCACGATCAGCGCTCCCCACAGTCCGTATTCCTCTATGATAAAGCTGTACATATAGTCTTCCGAAATATCCGGCACCACGTAGCGCTGCGTGCTCTGACCGGGGCCCTTCCCCAGGACGCCGCCTTCCTTGATGGCGATCTTTGCGCTGTAGGGCTGGCGTATCTTGTCCAGGGCCTTGTAGTATTCATCCGAACCGGGACGGGCGTCGATGACCTTCTGCTCCCAGTCCTCACTGTTGCTGATGCGGCTGAGGGCCGTTCCAATGCGGTCCATATACTTGTGGCCGCTGATCTCATAAATGCCCCAGCACGCGCCTATCAGCACCACAGCGGCAGCGCCCAGGATGGCCATGTCGCGAAGATTGCCGCCGCCCAGCAGTATCACGATGAACATGATGCCGCCGATGAACAGCGCAGCCGAGTTGCTGCCGGGAATGATCATTATAATGGTCACCAGGAACGGCGCGTAGATATATGCAATCTTCTTCCAGATTTCCTTCACCGGCCATTTCAGTTCCTTCTTCTTGATGGCGTCCAGCGCCCAGGCAAGGTACATGACCATGGCCACCTTGACCACCTCGAACACGTGGACCTGGAAGCCTGCTAACTGCAGGATACGGCGGGCGCCGTTGAGCTCGATGGAACGGAGGAACGGCGTGTTGATCTTGCTGAGAAGCAGGGCAAGCAGCACGAACGACAGCAGGAATCCCCACTTCGAGAGCCAGCGGAAGAACTTGATGCTCTTGATGTTGTAGCACACGATGATGAGGGCGAGGCCGCCCAGCACCACGAAGAGCTGGCTGCGGACAATGTCGATACGGGTCTGGGTCCCTTCCAGGAGGCGGGACGTCGACGAGAAGATGCACACGATGGAGAACAGGATCAGCATCAGGGCGATGATCCAGACCACCTTGTCACCTTCGATACGGTCGAAGAAGTTCCAGACTGTACGTTTCTTGTCCGACATAATTACAGTTTTCTCACTGCGTCCTTGAATTTCTTTCCTCGGTCTTCATAGTTCTCGAAGAGGTCGAAGCTTGCGCAGCAGGGGCTGAGCAGCACCACGTCTCCGGAACTTGCTATCTTGCTGGACACCTGCACGGCCTCTTCGGCGCTGAGCGTGTCCACGATGTTTTCCTTGCCCACGATACCTTCGAATGCAGCGTGGATCTTGCTGTTGTCCACGCCCAGGCAAACGATGGCCTTAACCTTCTCGCGCACCAGGTCGAAGAGCACGCTGTAGTCGTTGCCCTTGTCGGTGCCGCCCACGATCCACACCACCGGACGGGTCTGGCATTCGAGTGCATACCAGGCGGAGTCGATGTTGGTGGCCTTGGAGTCGTTGATGTACATGACGTCGCGTATGCTGAGCACGGGCTCGAGGCGGTGTTCGATGGGGGAGAAGCTCTTCAGGGAATTGCGTATGACTTCGTCCTCGATGCCGGAGGCCTTGGCGGCCAGCGCCGCTGCCATTGAATTGTATATGTTGTGCCTTCCGCCGAGAGCCAGCTCGCGGAGGTAGATTTCACTGTCGCTCTGCTCGTAGCGGACGATGATGCGGTTGCCGTCGAGCCAGGCGCCCTGCTTGAGGTCCTTCTTCTCCTGGGTGAACGGCAGCATCTTGGCGTGGAGCACTATCTTGCTGAGGTGCTCGATGGTGATGGCGTCGTCGGAGTCGAAGATGAAGCAGTCCTCGGGACGGAGGTTGCGCGTGATCTTGAACTTGGCCCTGACGTAGTTCTCCATGTTGTGGTCGTAGCGGTCGAGGTGGTCGGGGGTGATATTGGTGATCACGGCGATATCCGGCCTGAAATCGTAGGTGTCGTCAAGCTGGAAGCTGCTGATTTCCAGCACATAGTAGTCGTGCTTCTCAGTCGCCACCTGGAGGGCGTAGCTCTTGCCGATGTTGCCGCCGAGGCCCACGTTGAGGCCGGCTTCCTTGAGCAGGTAATGGATCAGGGAAGTGGTCGTGGTCTTGCCGTTGGAGCCGGTGATGCATATCTTCCTGGCGCTGTCGTAACGGGAAGCGAATTCGATTTCGGACACGATGTGCGTGCCCTGGGCGGCGAGTGCCTTCACCATGGGGGCGGTGGAGGGTATGCCGGGGCTCTTGACCACCTCGTCGGCGTTCAGTATGAGCTCTGCCGTGTGGCCTCCCTGCTCGAACGGGATATCCCAGTCGCGCAGCGTCTTTGCATATTCGTCCTTTATGCTCCCGTTGTCGGACAGGAACACGTCGAATCCTTTAACTTTCGCGAGCACTGCGGCACCCACGCCGCTTTCAGCTCCGCCTAAAACAACGACTCTTGCCATCTCTTATCTTATCTTCAGTATCGCCAGTGTCGATACGGCCAATATTATTCCTATGATCCAGAAGCGCGTCACGATGCGGGGCTCCGGGATTCCTTTTTTCTGATAGTGGTGGTGGAGGGGAGCCATCAGGAACACCCTGCGTCCCTCTCCGTATTTCTTCTTCGTGTGTTTGAAATATGTGCGCTGTATGATCACAGACAGGCTTTCCATCAGGAAAATGCCGCACAGGAGAGGGAGTATGAGCTCCTTGCGGATGAGCACTGCGCTCACTCCGATGATGCCGCCGATGGTGAGGCTTCCCGAGTCGCCCATGAACACCTGGGCAGGGAAGGTGTTGTACCAGAGGAAGCCTATGAGGGCGCCCACGAAAGCCGCCATGAATATGGCCACTTCGCCGGAGCCGGGTATGTACATGATGTTGAGGTACCTGGCGTCTAGCACGTCGCCGCTCAGCCAGGCCATCACGCCGATGGTCACACCCACGATAGCCGATGTGCCGCTGGCGAGGCCGTCCATGCCGTCGGTGAGGTTGGTGCCGTTGGAGCAGGCGAGCGTGACCACTATTATCATCAGCATGTAGATGCCCCATGAGCAATAGACGCCCAGCTGTCCGTGGAAGGGGGAGAGCCAGGAATAATCGAACTCGTGGGCCTTCACGAAGGGGATGGTGGTGATCAGGCGGTCGGTGGGGATGTCGGGGCTGATGCACACGGTCAGGGCCACCACGAGGCCGAGGCCGAACTGGAGCACGAGCTTGCCCTTTTCGCTCAGGCCCTCCTTCCTGTGCTTGAACACCTTGATGTAGTCGTCGAGGAAACCGATTCCGCCGCACCATACTGTGGTGACTACCAGCAGGATGGTGTAGATGCTGTCCAGGCGGCAGACGAGCAGCACGGAGCCGAGCAGGGACACGATGATGATCAGGCCGCCCATGGTGGGGGTGCCCTTCTTCTGCATCTGTCCTTCGAGTCCGAGGTCACGGATGTCCTCGCCGATCTGGTGCTTGCGGAGCCAGCGGATTATGCGCCCGCCCGCGAAGAATGCTATAAGCATACTTATCACGACGGCCAGCATTGCCCTGAAAGACAGGTAATGCATCAATCCCATACCGGGGAAAGTGACTCCGAGGCTCTTAAGCCATTCTACAAGGTGGTACAGCATTGCGTGAAAATCTCCTTAACTATTTCTTTTTCATCAAAATGTCTCTTTTCGGTGCCTATTATCTGATAGGTCTCGTGGCCTTTGCCTGCAAGCAGTATGGTGCTGCCGTCGGGCGAAAGCATTATGGCGGCGCGTATGGCCTCCTTGCGGTCTTCGATGAACACGGATTTGGCGATTCCGGCAGGGGAGAAGCCCTTGCGTATGTCCTCAAGGATGTCGGCGGTCTTCTCGGTGCGGGAATTGTCGGAAGTCACGAATATGCGGTCAGCCCATTTCTCGGCCACTGCGGCCATCTCGGGGCGCTTGGTGCGGTCGCGGTCGCCGCCGCAGCCGAAGAGGCACACGAGGTTCTTCTCGGGCGCGACGTCGCGGAGGGTCTTGAGCACGTTCTCCATGGCGTCGGGGGTGTGGGCGTAGTCGATGACTGCGCAGAGGCCTCTCGGGCCGGCGATGGTCTCGAGCCTGCCGGGAGCCGACTCCAGGGCGCTGAGGGCCACGAGCACCTCGTCCTTGGGGGCGCCGAGCGCTATGGCGGCGCAGTAGATTGCCAGCAGGTTGTAGGCGTTGTGGGTGCCGATCAGGCGGGTCCAGACCTCGGAGCCGTCGATGCGGAGCAGCATTCCCTCGAAGCTTTGTTCGAGTATGCGGCAGCTGTGGTCGGCGATTCCGCGGCAGGAGTAGGTGACCTTTGCGGCGGCGGTGTTTTGCAGCATCACGTCGCCGTGCTTGTCGTCTATGTTGGTGATTGCCACGGCTTCCGGACCCAGGCGGTCGAAGAAGAGCTTCTTGCAGCGCAGGTACTCGGCGAAGGTGCCGTGGTAGTCGAGGTGGTCGTGGGTGAGGTTGGAGAAGATTCCGACCTTGAAATCCAGACCCGTGACACGCTCCTGCTCCACCCCTATGGAACTGACCTCCATGAAGCAGTAGTCGCATCCGGCGTCCACCATCCTGGCCAGCAGGGAGTTTATGGTCAGGGGGTCGGAGGTGGTGTTGGCGGTCTCCAGTCGCTCGGAGCCCACGTAATTGGCTATGGTTGAGAGCAGGCCGCATTCGTAGCCGAGGCTGCGGAACAGGCGGTAGAGCAGGGTCACGGTCGTGGTCTTGCCGTTGGTGCCGGTGATTCCCACGAGCTTGAGCTTGCGGCTCGGGTGGCCGTAGAAGTTGTCGGCCGCGATCGCCACCGCCCTGCGGCTGCTTTCGACGGTGACAAAGGTGACGTTGTCATCCTGGCCCTTTTTGTCATCCTGAGCGGAGCGAAGGATCTCCTCGGACATCACGGCGGATGCTCCGTTCTCGATGGCCTTCGTTATGTAGGCGCGCCCGTCGTTGCCGCAACCGTTCACGGCGACGAACAGGCTGCCGGGACGCACCTTCCTGGAATCGTTGGTCACGTCCTGGATGTCAATCCCGGTGCCGCCCTTTATGGAGACGACTCCGCAATCCTTTATGATTTCGCTCAGTTTCATTTCGCTGCGATTAAAGTCGGTTGGAAGCAAGGATCTATGCTGTATATGCCGCCCACAAGGCTCTTAATGGCCCTGGCGGGTATGCCGCCGCCCTGGAACTGCTTGTTGGTGGGCTTGCTGAACACGGTGCAGATCACGCTGTACTTCGGGTCGTCGGCGGGGAAGAATCCCACGAAGGTGCCCTGGTACTTGCGCTTGCCGCTGGAGTCGGTGTAGCCGCCGCCCTGGTAGGTGCCGAACGATGTGCCGGTCTTGCCGGCCACGGCGCAGCGGGCGTCCTTGAGGCGCTTGGCTGTGCCTTCCTCGGTCACCGCCTTGAGCGCGCGCGTGATGGTGTCGGCGACGGCGCGGCTGCAGATGGTGGACATCAGGGCGGGGCCGCGGCGCTCCTTGACCACTCCGTTAAGCTCTATGTCTTCGACAAGGTAGGGCTTCATCATCTTGCCCTTGTTGGCGATGGCATTGTAGAAGCAGAGTATGTGGAGGGGCGTTTCGCGAGTGCCGTAGCCGTAACCCATGACGGCCAGGTCGCTCATGCTCCAGTAGCGGTTCTTGTCTTTCGGGGACGGTATGGTCGGTGCGGCAAGGCCTTCGAGGTCGAAGTCGAAGGCTTCGCCAAGCTTGTAACTGTGGATGTTCTCAATGAAGCGGATGGGCTTCTTGCCGTAGTTTTTGACAGCAAGGGTGCCGAACACGTAGTTGGAGGAAATCTTGAATCCGTCGATGATGGAGATTTCCCTGGTGTTGTGCTTGCGCTCGAAGTCGGGAATGTGGTCGTCGGGACGCATGCCCTTGACGTTGAAGTTGCCGTGGTTGGTGGGGATGGTCTCCTCCAGGCTCTTGATGTAGCCGTCGGAGAGCACCTGCATGAGCGTCACGGTCTTGAACACGGAGCCGGGCTCCATCGCGCGCCCGATGGCCATGTTGCTGACCTCCTCGAAGTCGGAGGAATTGGCGTCGCGGTAGAGGTTAACCATTGCCCTGATGGCACCGGTGGAGCTCTCCATCAGCACCAGGCAGGCGCCTTCCAGGTCGTCTTCAGCCTTGATCTCATCGTAAAGCGAGCGCCATGCAATGTCCTGGTAATCAATGTTGAGGGTGGTGCGGATGTCCTTGCCGTCCTGGGGACGGGTCTTGGTGCTGTCGTTGTCGAGCACGCGGCCGTAGTCGGTGACTTTAAGCCATTCCTTGCCCTCCTGGCCGTGGAGGACGTAGTTGAATTTTCCCTCCAGTCCGACGTGGGTGTTTCCCACGTCGGATCGATTGTTCCTGACAAAACCGATGGTGCGGCGGGCCAGCTTGCCGTAGGGATAGATGCGAACGTTTTGAGGTTCGGCAATCAAGCCGCCGCGGTACCGTCCTTCACGGAAGAGCGGGAATTTGACGATACGGTTATATAGATTACGATCCACCGGCTTGCCGAGGCGGAGGTATTTTTTCCCGCTCTTGCGGCCATTGGAAATCAACTGCCAGTACTGGTCGGCGGTCTTGTCGGGGAAGACCTTGGCGAGCTCCACGCTGAGCTCCTTCGCCTTGGCGAGCCACTGTTCTTCCCTGGTGGCGCCTTTTTCTTTGTCTTTTGCAAACTCTTCACGCATCACGGTGCAGTCCATTGCGATCTGGTAGGTCGGGCAGGACATAGCCAGGAGGCGTCCGTTGCAGTCTATGATGTTGCCGCGCACGGGCTCGATGGCACGGGGACGGCTCCCCGGGGTCAGTGCGCTCTCAATCTTGGGATCCGGCTTGAAGAACAGTTGAATGCCCACTATCTTCGCGAACAGCAGCACGGAAGCGAGCAGCAGCAGCACGTAGACCACATAGAGTATGACTCCGATGCGGTCACGGTTCTTCTTGATATTGGCCGTGTTCACTTCCATTTTTACTTCAGCCTGGTTGCCGGGTCGGCCGGTTCTGTGACCTTGGACCCCATTTGTTGCAGCATGTCATTCACCGTGGACCTGCGGGTCAGCTTGACCACGTCGAAGGTCTTCTGGGTGTGGACGATTTCGAGTTCGTGGAGTATTGCCTTGTTGCGCTCCACTTTCGTCATCGTGGATTCTATCATCAGCGAGATCCATATGACCATCGCTATGAGGAAGAATGTATATACGATATGGATGAAGTAGCGCCCGACGTTGAGGCGGAGCAGAAACTCGCCCTTCAGTATGGCGCGGAAGCTGTTTTTCAACCCCTGTCCCAGATCTTGTATCTTCCAGGTCTTCTCCATATTATATCTTTTCGGCCACGCGGAGCTTTGCGCTGCGCGCGCGTGTGTTTCCTTCTATTTCACTTTCTTCAGGCACCACGGGCTTGCGGGTGATGCTCCGCAGGGGAGCGCTCGAGCGGCCGTAGATGTCTTTTTCTTCATTCCCGTCCGTCCTGCCGCTGCGGATGAAGTTCTTGACCATCCTGTCCTCGAGGGAGTGGTAGGTGATCACGGCGAGGCGTCCCCGCTTGCGCAGGGAACGGGATGCGCCCTGGAGGAATTTCTCCAGGGACCGCATCTCGTCGTTTACTTCAATCCGCAGGGCTTGAAAGACTTTCGCAAGATATTTGTGCTCCGCGAAAGAAGGCAGGGCTCCCGCCAGGGCGTTGCCGAGGTCACCGGTGGTCAGTATGGGGGCCTTTGCACGGGCAGCCACAATGAGCTGGGCGGCCTTGCGGGCGTTTTCTACTTCACCGTAGGTTCTGAGGATCCTTTCCAATTCTTCTTGCGTATAAGAATTGGCAACGTCAGAGGCGGTCTTAGCGCCCTGCACATTCATTCGCATATCGAGGGGAGCGTCGAAACGGAAGGAGAATCCTCTCTCTGCGGTGTCGAACTGATGGGAGCTGACACCTAGGTCTGCGAGAATTCCGTCCAGTCCGTCGGGCGCCTCGATTAGAGCATAGTTATGTATAAAACGGAAATTGTTGTGGATAAGCTTGAAGCGGGGGTCTTCCGGGGCGTTGGCCAGGGCGTCGGCGTCGCGGTCGAAGGCGAGCAGGCGGCCCTTTCCGGAGAGCCGGGAAAGTATGCCGCGGGAGTGCCCGCCGCCGCCGAATGTAGCATCGGCATAGGCACCGTCCGGGTTCCAGACCAGGGCGTCGATACTTTCTTTGTATAATACGGGATTATGGTATTCGCTCATTGCCTGCCGTCCTACTTTGTGGAGAGGCTTCGGGCAATGGATACAAATTTTTCGTTGGTGATGCGGGATGTTTCGTAAGACTCCTTCGCCCAGACTTCCAGTTTGCTTCCAATGCCGAGGAATACCACTTCCTTGGTTACACTGATTGCGTTAAGAAGATCACGGGGGATGGATATGCGTCCCAGTTTGGCGTCGGGCTCGACGACTTCGATGCCTCGCATGTATTCCCTCCAGAACTGGACGTGCTCGTCGTTGAAGAAGTCGAGTTTTGACCTGGTGTCTTCGGCCTCCGCCGTCCACGCTTCATAGGTGGACATTTCGAGATAGCGGTCGAAGATTCCTTTTTTGATTACGAACCTCATATCTCCACCTACCGGCATGACACGCCGCACGGCGGCAGGGAGGACCAGCCTGCCCTTGTCGTCCACCTTGGCGGTGTATGTTCCGATAAATGTGACCATAATAATTCTTATACGCAGGTGCAAATATAATAAAAATTTTCCACTTTGTTCCACCTCCTTACAAAATTTTCCACAAAATGTTAATTTTTTCCATTTTGGGGTGGGGCGAGGGCGTTTCTTTGAGGGGGTGGCGAGCATTGTCCGGCTCCAGATTGTCTCCTCCGGGAACGAATTCGGCAAAAACGTTCCCGTTTGGCTGGAAAAGCTGGGCTCCGGGAACGAATTCGGCAAAAACGTTCCCGTTTGGCAGGAAAAGCTGGACTTTGGGAACGAATTCGGCAAAAACGTTCCCGGGACTTAGATGGAGTGGGATCGGCGTAGAGTGCCCGGCAGGCAGCGGCCGAGTACTGCCGCCCGTTCCCGCCGGAGGGATTTTCAGTCCAGAGGCGTCACCTGGGGGTCTCTAGCACCCAGCCGGACACACAGGGGCCTGGCTACTGGATGGGGACGTCGGAGTAGGTGAAGGCTATTTTGCCGGACTTGATGGTGAATTTGGGAACAGGTACATAGGCGCGTGCGGGGCGAAATTAAGCACGGAATTGCCCAGGAGCGCACGGTAGAAGCGGGCTGTCTGGCGGCTCTTCTTGTTGCGGCGCTCGGCGTCCGTCAGGCTCGTCTCCCGCCAGCACTGTTTCACCACCTCGCGTGTCACCGGCACCTTGATTCCCAGGAACTTATCCCCTTCGCCATACTGCCCGGGCCCCGTCTTGAAGAAGCGGGACAGCCCCGGCACCTGGGAAGTATCGGCCTTGCCAAGCATCTCCGAATACAGTCTCATGTTTCAAAGCTAACAATATTTCTTATTTTTATAAAAATTTTTCCAACCTTTTGGGCCGGTGCTCCGTCTAACAGATGAAACCGCTCCGGAAAGCGGGAAAAGTTAAACAAAAAATTATACTGATTATGCTTGAAGATTTCTTACTGCCGGTATTTGTCTGCGTCGTCCTTCCCGTTGCCATAGTGTGGATAGTTGGCCGCACCAGGCAGAACGAGACCAACCGAAAGACCGATGTCATGCTCAAGGCCATCGAGTCCGGCGCCCAGATCGACCCTAACATGTTCAAGTCCAGGGAGAAGCCGGTCAAATCGCTCAGGGAGCGGCTGCTTGAAAAGCTATCCGGTGCGTGCGTCACAAGCCTCATGGGCATTGCATTCCTGACGATGGCGCTCATCAACAGCTACAATCCCGGCCTGCTGAACGGTGTGCCTCTAAGGTCTTGGATGCCCGTCGCGGGATGCATACTGCTGGCAGTGGGGGTGGGCCTGTTCATTTCCTACTTCACCGGCAAGAGCATGCTGGCCGATGAGATGGAAGCCGAAGAAAACGCCAGGAAGTAATTAATGTACCGGGAGCGATTCATCAGCCTCGTGCGAGCAGAGCAGGAGCCCCTCAGGCGGTTCCTGCTCGGTCTGTGCTGTGGCGATGACGCCCTGGCCGACGACATAGCCCAGGACGCCCTGGTGCGCGCCTACGTGTCCTCCGGCAACTTCCTTGGCCTGTCCAAGTTCAGCACCTGGCTGTTCCGTATCGCATACAACTGCTACATAGACCATTGCCGTAAACCCGGAAAAGACCACGCCTCGCTGGAAAGCAAGGAGGCGCTGTCCGTCCGCTCCGATGACGCCACCGATGCTTCGTTCCGCTATCAGCAGTTGTACCAGGCGCTGGAACTCATACCAGAAAAGGAGAAGGCCGCAATCGTCCTTTTCTACTTCGAAGACAAGAGCATAAAAGAAATATCATCCATCCTGCAGATTCCCGCAGGCACCGTGAAATACCAATTATCATCAGGAAGAGGGCATCTTAAACAACACATCCGCTTATGAACGACCTGGAACAATATCTTAAGGACACCAGACCGGTGGTTAAAGACGACCCCACGTTCATCCTTGAAACACAGCGCAGGATGGAGGCCGTGGAAGGCATCAAGGGCGAAGTGGACCGCCAGCGCCGCCACGGCCGCCGGGCCCTCATCGTGGCCCTCTGCGCCGGCCTCGTAATCGGCGCCGCCGTCACCGCTATAGCATTCTTCTACCCTGCGGGAACCGACACAGTCGGCCAGGGCTCTATGCAGCAAATCTTGGCATTCCTGCAAAGCAACAGGAAGGTCCTGATGCTCCCCACCGCCCTCCTCGCCATCGCCCTCGCCCTTGTCCTCTTCAAAGGCCTCAAAGACAAGGCCTTCATCTAAGGCTGGCGGGGCCGCGGTGCTGCAGGACATCTCAGCCCGAAAAGCAAAAGTGGCAGCCACTGTTGAGGTGACTGCCACTTTTGGAAAAGTAAAACTTACTGAACATTCAGCGTGAGTTCCAGGATCTTGGTGGCGCCGCTGACGAGGGTCAGGTGGGCTTCCACGACATGGGTGCCGGCGGGGAGGGTGATTGAAGAACCGGAGACCGGCTCGTCGTCGAAGTACCATTCCACCGAGGAAACCGGCTGCGCCTCGCTTTCTTCGAGAGCCAGCGAGAAGACATCACCTACGTGGTACACCCCGTTGCCGGGATTGGCTATCACGTTGTAATTCAGCGTTGAAGCAGGCACGGAAGCGTGCAGGGAGACCTTGCCGTTTCCTGCGCTGTACGTTATGTTCGTGAGCACTACATCTGAAACAACTTGGTTCCAGCTGGTGCCAGTGAACGAATTCCGCCCCGAAACTCCGGTGAAGGTATATCCTGTGTTGTACGCGTAGCCTTCGCTGTCGACAAAATTCAGGGAAGTCATATCGGTGGCGGGAATAATATAGAAGCAAGGATGGGAACCGTTCTCGTTGATGGAGTTATAAGTTCCCCAATTGCTCCACAGGGACGATGCCGTGACGTTGACGGTGCTGCCGGAGGAGTTCAAGATCTGGATAGTGCGCGACGACTTGTCGACATGATACACAAGCAGTCCTGCCTCAGGAAGTCCGGCGTCCCATCCTGTCTTGTTCCTGCACTCATAGGCGAAATACTCACCCTGCTTGTCAGTGGCCGACCTGTATGCCACGTTGCCGCTGACACTGCCGAAAGAATAATCGCCGGAAAGGCCGAATTCGCGATACGTGCCTTCCGTCTGCCATCCCAGCATAATACGTTCTTCCATATTGAAGTACGGGGGAGTGCGGCCGCTGTTGTTGTATGAACCGCTGCACATCGTGGAGAAGTCATACAGTCCGCCGGCCTCGCCGTTGTCGTCGTAGTCGACGTCGTAGAAGTCAGGCAGTCCCATTGCGTGGCCGAACTCGTGGCAGGCGGTGCCTATGCCGCACATCTTATTGGCCAGAGCGCCATAACTCACAATCTCGTTGGTACAGGCGTATTTGCTGACCTTCTTCCCGTCCAGAGTAAGAGAGATGCCGGCACTGGCAAGCTCCCACTGATGGGGCCAGATGCAGTTCTTTCCGCCGCCGTCGGCCTCTCCCTTGCCTGCATAGTACATGAAGACAAGGTCAACCTCGCCGTCGCCGTCGTTGTCGTACTGGGAGAAATCAATGCTGTCATTAAGGACCTGGCAGCCTTCTTTCACGGCCTTCTCGGGGCAATCGTCGCTACCCTGTTGCGAAGACGTATTCCCGCCATAGTACTTCTGGTTGTTCTGGAGCCGCACCGGGCCGTAGACGTCGAAAATCGGCTCGAACGCACCGCCGGAATTGTCGTAGTAGAAATCCCTGGCAGAGCCTGTTGCCCCGTTTACATCGTATCCTACCTCGTTCATGAGCGCGGAAAAATCGTCATTTGCGGTTTCGCTCGCAAAGTGGACGTCGCTGAACTCCACAAGTATGACAAGGAAACGCTTCACACCGGTTGCGGTTGGTTCTCCGGATTTACGGGGAGCCCGGCGTGTCTGGTTGACGGCAGCTCTTCTTATTCTGCCGGCTGCACGCCGTGCGGACAGGTTGGTTTTTGCGGCGGGCCTGTAGAACCCGTCGTCGTCCATTTCGATCAGTTGTCCTGATGCGTCGGTGGTCCAGTGGAAGAATTCATCGCCGTGGAGGCGGATCTGAATCACGCTCCCGTCGGGCTGAGTGTAGTTGATGAGACCGCGGTAAGCAGGCACGGCATTGGCCGCGGCATAGCAGCAAAGGGCTGCGATTACGATTACAAGTATCTTTTTCATAAGCCCTTACTTCTTTATGATAACGCCGTGGCCCTGGCCGTCGCTGAGCCAAACTTTCGGCCCTGCCTCCTTGATTATCATCATGCTGTACTGACCACTCAGCACGGTCGAAATGCCACGCCTCCAGTTCACGGTCACGGCAAATGCCGGGTCTCCTTTGGCCTTCGACTTAGTGTAGCCGCTTATTTCCAGCTCCTCCACAGTGTCAGGCTTGATGAGCGTGAAGGTGAGCACGTCGCTGCTGTAGCTGCGGACCATCTGGTCGGTACCGGCGGAAAGCTGCCACGTCAGGTTCTCCCCAAGGTAGGCGCCGTATTCCGTTTCCTGCAGCATAGGATCATTGGTAGATACAGCCGATCCGCCGGAGGAACGACGGTAGATGGATACCTTCTTCTGGTCGGTGTTGCTGTAGCAGCTGAACCGGGGCGAACCAGTGTTGTAGCTTAGATATGTGCTTGAGCCCGCCTGCGCCTGGATTGTGGCCAGACCTTCTGAAGTGATGCTGACGCTCCAGCTGGAGTTCGCGTTCTTCGTGGATGAATTCTTCAGGTAGTTGCTGGATGCCGCGCTGGCCAGATAGTTGCTGTCGTCCTTGAACGCCCAGGTGCCGCTGGCACTGCCGGCCTCAAGGGTGAGCACGGTGGCGCTTCCTTCGGAGGCGATGGCGTTATTGGAAATGGTGATGTCCACCGGATCCCGGAAATTGCCGCTGCTGTTGAGTGCGCCGAGGGCCTTGCTGCCCGCGGTGTACACAATCAGCACCTCGTCGCCGGCCTGCAGAGTTGAGGCGTCGGTGACCAGGGTGAAGTCGGTGCTGACTGGGGCGCTGCCGCCACCTGCCGTGAATTCTGCGCCTGCCGCTTCGGACATGTCCACGCTGAACACTGCGGTCGTGCCCGCTTCCAGTTCATATGTGCCGTCGAATTCAATCAGTTTCTCCAGCACGCCCTGGTCGGTTATCACGCGCACCGTCATCATCTCGCCGGACAGGCTCACGGGCGCGCAGGCGAACCAAACGTCGCTGGTGCTGGCAGTATTGATGGTGACAGTGTAGGAGGCGCCGTAGTCAATGAGCGTGTGGCTGCCACCGCCGGAAGGTTCGCATGCCCAGAACCAGTCTCCGACCAGCGGCGTCGTTGCCGTGAGCTCGATTGCCTGCACGGAGGCGCCTGCCGGTATGAGGTCTATTCCTGTCAGGCTCACCCTTCCGTAGGCGGTCAGGTGGCTGAAGTACAGGTCCACGTCGGCTATCTCGGTGGAAGTCTGGAAGGGAATGCTGGATGCGGCCAGGATGATGGCGTTTTCATCCACGGAGCCGGCGGTGGGGGACTGCTCGCACGGGATGGTGACCTTCCACGAATGGCGGCTCGGGCTCAGCGACATCGCTGCGCTTGAGGGGCTCACCGCGTAGAAGGTGTAGGGACCGTCTACATTGGTAAAGTCCACGGTGGCGCTCAGGGTTGAGGAGTACCCGTCCTGAGATGGAGTCACGTCGGCCGGGATGGCGCCTCCGTAGTTGAGCGAAATCTTGGCCTCCGAGTCATTGCTCGTCCAGAGAGTCGGATAAACGCCGTTCTCCGGGTCACCGAAACGGGCCTTGGTCTCCGCCTGGGTGGCGTGGAACAGTATCGTCCTGCACAGCGCAGGCTCTTCACCCGGCACGGCCACAACTTCCTCCGGCTCCTCCGCGAAGTCGCGGCTGCACGACAATAAAGCCGTGGCGCCCACAAGCGTGAACGCCACCAGCCTTAAAATATAGTTCATTTTCATCGTTCTCACCGCACTTTAGAAGGATCCCCAGTTCTTGGTGGAGACACCTGAGACGTTGGAAGCCTGGGATGATTGACCCGTAAACCAGGTGTGGTTTTTATTGGCCTCGGCACCTGTCTGGCACGAGGTCGGAACATTGGCGAAGAAATTGAATCCAGTCCTTGTCTCAATCTCATCAATGGAAGTGACAAAACCACCATTCCCTTCCTTGTACCAACTCTCGCCGGAATGGGACTCGTTGGTGTACACGAAAGCAATGCCCTGGGCACTGTTGACCTCTCCGGTATTCTCATTAAAAGAGCACTTCATCAGACATGTGTAGAAGTGGCTCGGCAAAGGCACATTGATGCTGCCCGAAGGAAGCGTCGAAGTGGTCCCTTCATAAAGAACACCCACTACTACATAAAGCGTGTCATACTGGGAGCTGGGTGACATAGCCAGGACGCGATCCTCCAGACTTGACCACACACCACTGTTGAAGCCGTTCTGCCACTGGGGCGCCTGGTTCGAGTAATAGAATGTCTGCAGGTTGGACGCGTCGTTCTTCTTACGGTACTGGGAAGCCACAAAGTGACCACGGCTGTAGCCGACAGACTGGGCATTGTCAAGGCCCGTCTGCTGCCAGTTGCTGTAGGATGAGAGAGCAGGATCACTCTTCCAGTCGTCCGAACGGCTTGTGCTGCCACCATACACATTCGCGTGCATAGGGAAAGCGGCCCAAAGAGGAGCGTGCTTGTCGCCATCGAACAGAACCGTATAGTTCCTTACACGTTTACTGCCGGTAAAGGTATGGGTAACGACCTTACGATTGCTGGAACTGGTATTGTACCTGTACCACTGGTCATCCCTGTCGCCCGTGTTGTAGTACCCCGTCGTTCCCGTTCCGGAAATGCTCACACTCGGCATCTCGTAGCAACCCAGATATCCCTGGCTCACTGTGGCTTCGGCAACGGTCGTGAAGTTCTGCACGTCACCGCTGATTTCCTGATACGCAGTCCCGTTCCAGACAGACATATATACTTTATAGTAATACTTCGTGCTGGGAGACAGGCCGGAAACGGTCACGGCAAAGGAACCGGAGGCGTTGGTAAGACCGTCGTTATAGTATGCAATCTGGTCTAGGTTGCTACTACTTGTGCCGTATTTGAAGTAGATATCCTGCGGAGCGTGAGTTCCGGTCTGGACATCGGCATAAGAGGCGTTAAGCGTTGCGCCAGTAGAGGTTAAACCGCTTGCGCTTCCGGTCGTCACTGTGCCGATGCCGGCGGTGGTGAAGTGGCACTCCGAACCGTAGAAGGTCTCGCTCTGAGAAGCATAATTTTCAGTACCGTTCACCGTCACGAACGCCTTATAATAATAGGTCTGTCCCGCAGTGAGGCCGGAAAGCGTGGCAGTAAAACTCGTTCCGTTAGCAGTTCCGGTCACGGTCTGGTTAAGGTTTCCGGAAGACGTTCCGTACTTAAACCCAACCGCCGTGGGCGTAGCACTCGCTCCGGAGTATGAGCCCGACAGGGTTGCCCCTGTCTGGCCCACACCCGAAACGGTGTTGCTCGTATTTACTGAAGCTGTGGGTTGTTGCCCTCCGGTATCGCTACCGGATCCGCTTCAGTTAAGTTTGTAAAGATCGAGATTGAAGTACTCTGTACCGTTCGGATTTCCAATACTATAAGCTCCGAAAATATTATAATTTCCAGCCCTATATACTAATCCACGCTTAGTGCTTGCAGATGCTGTACTGGTGTCTCCAAATACAAATGTACCATAGTTACTAGCTGCAGTAATAGTAAAGTACTTTGTCGGTGCAGAAGTAGTAGCCTGGAAATTGGTTGAACTATTATACCAAAGGTAATAAGTAGTATTGTTTATAACATATGAGATAGTATATCCATTACTTGTACTAGTCAAGGTAACGGCATAAGCATCTGTAGTGGCATTCGACTCTATCTTATTATTACTGATAGTAACCGCTGCACTTGCGGGTTTTTTCATATCATTAGCAGTAGCGGACAAAACCATAGCACGATTTGAATTAGCTACAATAATATATGAACCTCCGCTGGTTATGCCATCTGTAGAAGTGACTTTCTCATAATAATGAGTCGTGCTGCTGGACCCAGCTGCCTGAGAAATCGTAACACTGAACGAATTGCCACCATCAACAGCAAGGGTAACGCTACCGCTACGAGCTGAACCAGTATTGGCTGCGACGGTGTAGGTAAGTGTTCCACCACTGACAGATGCAGCAGTGACGACGGTGCCGTCAGGAGTGGCAGTTACGTCGGAATCCGTGGCGTTGGTAAGGGAGTAAACTCCGGATTCTGAAGCGTTGGTAACGCCGTCGGCAGATACTCCGGTAATACTGGACTTCAGAGCGGTGATTACCTTTGCGTTAGGATCAACATATTCCTCAATGCTGGTTGCAAGGAAGTTAAAGTTGGTGTGAGATGCGCTATATGCATAAACGTATCCATAGACCTCAACAGTCTTGCCGTCAGTTGCACTCTCTGCTGCAGACAGATACAGCACCTTTCCATTGGAAGTTGTAATATTTCTGCCGGACTGATCACCAATGGCATGGACATAAACTGCCGTGTGGGCGGCGCCGCTGCCTGTGCTGGCAAAACCGGTTTCTGTCTGTAGAGTAGCTGCATTATCGGCGAATTCAACAGCGGAGCCATGGTTGATAGTCGTTGTTCCGCTTCCGCTGAAGGTGGGAGCATCAAACTCATAGACATCTCCACTATTGTACCAAATAGTGCTACCGCTTACTGTTCTGACATCACCCACGTTAAGATTATGACCGGAACTATAGGCGTAAATCTTGCCACTTGCATCGCCAAGTATCAAAGCATTCCCCTTCACACCATAGACGGCAACGTTGGAAATATTATAGGTTCCAGGAGCAGAAAGAGCAGTAGCAATAGTTTGAGCAGCAACAACTGTGATAGCCTGATCTGCAGTCTCTGTCACGCCACCCTCGGTATAGCTGATGGTCACAGAAGTGTTTGCAACTGTTAGGGCTGTTGACGTGCTGGGGCTAAAGCTGAAAGCTGCTGTTGCATCGGCATAAGCAATGTCTTCAGTTTTAGAGTCTCCAGGATTGTTGCTATCGTTGTAAGATGCTGTAATAACCAGGCCAGTGGGATCAAAGAAATCACCTACAGTGTAAGAGGTGGTAGAAGGGCCCGTCTTCACTGTAATGCTTGACAGAACCCATGCGGCAGCAGCCTTGACGGTAATTGCCTGATCTGCAGTCTTTGTTAAGCTACCATCGGTATAGCTGATGGTCACAGAAGTGTTTTCAGTAGCGAGTGCTGTTGATGTGCTGGGACTGAAACTGAATGAAGAAGCATTTGCGTCGGAGTATGCAATGTCAACAGTCTTGTCTGCCTTCACACCTGCTGCGTCTTCATAGGTGGCGGTAATAACCAGTCCGGCAGGGTCGAAGTTATCATCGACGTGATAAATAATAGTCGTAGGAGCAGTCTTTACAGCAATGCCCTTGAGATTCCAAGTTGTGTTATCCTCAAGTTTGTAAAGACGAAGAACCCCCGTGTAATTACTTCCGGTAGCATAGTAACGCCAATCAGCATTATTGTATACAGCAGCGTTTCTGGTTCCACCATCATTACCCCTCAGTAACATACCGTAGGTTCCATCAACAGAAACAGTCCATTTAGAAGGTGTGGAGGCATTGGCGGCAACTGAAATACCATCTGAAGTATTGGCTGCTTGTAGGTAATGGGTTGTATTATTAGAGATGATTGCAGAAATGGTAAATCCGTTAGTGTTATCTCCTGCAAAGTTCCAAACCATAGCATCGGTCACGGTGTTAGTAAGCTTGTCAGAGGCTACGGTAATACCAGATCCTACAGCAAACTTCTTACCCGTATTCTCGTTAGGGAGGTAATACGTGTTATTCCATGTGATAACGTAATCGCCTTCTACAACATCAGTTGCAGATGATACGAGTACATACTCGGGGCCACTGGCAGAAGCGACTGTGATAGTGTAACTAGCCTCTGCTGGACGATAGGCTGCATCACCGGCAAAGGTGGCAGTGACCGTTGCGGTACCTTCATTTCCATTCAGTGCGACAGTTGAACCGGAAGTAATCGTACCGATTGCATCGCCGGTCATTGCATAAGTAATATTGCTGGTGATTGCAGAGTCGTCAGGATCCGCAGTAGCAGCCTGGCCCGTGAACTCAGAATAGTTAGCAGTGGTCTTGTTGATTGCATCATCGGCGAAAGAAAGGGTAACTGCCTGACGGGCATCCACTTTTGCAGGGACAAATACTATATCAGCCTTTTGGGTTGTGTTGCCATAAAATGCAAAGAATGCAGCGGAGCTGTTCTTGGAAAGATACCTAGAAGAATTGGAATGCAAGGTTACGTAATACTGCCCGGCAGTTGCCTGTGCTGTAACATCAAGGAGGTAATTGGTCTCCGTCCACTCAGAATCGGCTGCAAGCCAGTAAGATTCGTTGTTGGATCCCTTGTATCCAAGATACTTGCTGCTGTTCTCGAAGATGAAAGAGTTGCCAGATTTGGTCAAAGACCAGATGATGTCAGCATCTCCATTATAAGCTACAAGGCCACCGTTATACTCCACGGAAAGGAGCCTTTCTTTTCCTGATTCTTGTTCCGCCTTAAGAGCATAATAATTCTCTCCATCCTTGGCTAGGATGACATAGTTGCCTTCTTCCAGTTCTGTGTTGTCGCCCTGGGTGGCACTAGACATATTGATGGAGAGAGAATTAAGTTTGCCTTCCGCGAAATGTATTCCATTGTGGGTGGCATCCACAAGAGCAGTAATAGTCCTTGTAAATGTATGTTCGGCCGAATAAGCGACAACCGTAAGTTGTTGACCTTCATTAACGTCAACTTCCCAAGAAGTGAACCACACATCAATACTTGCGCCAGAGATGGCCGTTTCATACTTGACTTCTATCGTGTTGGTGCGTCCTCCCTGAGAATAGATATCACCACTATCTCCGGTTGTTAAGTCTATGTGACGACCTCCGGCAAGATACTGTCCATCAGGAACGGTAATCTTAACGCGCTTGATGGGTTCGGAAAGATTCTTAAGCGTAATCTTGTTAAGGGCAGTCGCACGACGATAACTAGCAGTCCATTTACTTACGGTTTCAGGAATAGTCATAGGTTCTGCAACCATAATATAAGCCTTCGGGTCGTATGAGTCTGCTGTTGCATTCTGGATGGCAGGGAGGTTAACCTTATAATTTGCAGGATTGGTATTGCTGCTGGTGACTGCCGCAGAAAAAGGATAGAGGCCGACATACGTGAATTCTGATGCTGTCGGATTTGCAGGTGCAATGGAGAACTGGAATTCTGCTGTTCCGGAACCATTTGAAGCATCAGCACTAGCTGCAGATGACTTGGCAAAAACCGCGTTGTCTTTTTCTCCATCATTGGTAATAACACCAAGTTGCATGTATTCACCAGTGCCCCAAAGAACGGCATTGGAACTATTAATATACGTTTTGGTATTCTCCCCAGTGAGGTCTTGAGGAACGGCCTGAACTGTAATCTGAATTTCCTCTGGTGCTGAAGGGGCCGGAATCTCTTTCTGGCAGGAAATAAGTGCGATGGCTGCTACAGCCACGGGCACGAAAATCTTAACGAATGATTTCATGGCTCTGTTCATTAATACTCACCATTGTCATAGAGTTCTTCCGGATCGGAATAAGTACCGGCGCCGCCCAGGTGATATGCATGGGCAGGATCGCTTCCACAAAGCACGCCCCCGAATCGTACCACGAGGACTTTTGTTGTTGGTTGTTCGTAGAGTTTTTTACTCATGATGTATAAAATTTAAATTGTTAAATAATTAATTTCAAACACATTGTGGCCTCTTGAAACAAACTCGGCAGGCCATAAGGCAAAGCGCGGCGGGGGCCACACTCAGCTCGGCCATGGAAGGGCGGTACGCCCAAAGTTCGTTGTACTGTTTCAATCTATCCCTATATTGAACTCGCAAATATAAATGTTATTTATTGTGATTGCAAGAAGAATCACCCCTTTTTCTTTTAGAAAACGCAAAATAATTTTGAACATTTTTTGAACAATCCTCCCGCCTCCAACCCCGTGCCCGCACACGCCCCGTGTTGAAATCCAGCCCGCCTTGCACCCGGCCTCGTGCAGAACGGCCTTCCCGTGCTCAAAACTGGCCTTCAGTGCCCCCGGACCCAGGGAAAACGTCCTCTTCGTGCTCAATACTAGCCTTCAGCGCCCCCAGATCATAGCCAAACAGTTGCCCCGTGTTCAAATCGGTCCGTCTCCGCCCCCGGCCTATGAGTGAGTTGGAAGAAAAAACGGCAAACGCACTTGCCGAAATCGACAACCGCGGTTGCCGATTTGTAAGGCATTGAAAGTGAATCAATTTGTCAAAGATTGCATTTGCCGGAGGAGAGGTTGCAACCTCAAACCAGTGGCCGCCCATGGCCACTTGAATGGGAGGGGCCCGCCGCGTAGCGGTGGGAGGGATGGAGCGAAGCGGAAGGTTTGAGGTGTAACCTCTCCTCCGGCTTTTCTTTACTTGCAAATTTCGGAAATAATTCCCAACTTTGCATCACTACAAGTCTGTACACCGTAGTTCTAAGAGGCTACAAAGCGAGTTTGGTTATATCGTGCCAGGCTCGCTTTGTGCGTTAGAATAATGATTATGAAACGAGTAAGAGTTTATATTGAGAGTGCAGAATTCGGCTTCTCCGCGTATATGGAGGATGCCGGACAGGGTCAACTTCATATTTCTGGAAATGACCAATTACAAGCGGGGCAACGAAGAACCGCATGCAGATGATTCGTTTGCCGAGAAACTATCATGGGCATTCACTCACATGTCTTCTCTCACCGAACGTCCAGCTTCACTGATGGAAGAAGTGTTCGCGAAGATATTCGAGGCGTGCGAAGTCAGTGCGATGAATGAAGACAAAGAAACTGATTATTCAACGATTATGACAACACAATGGGATATTGAAGACAAGATTAATGGCGCTTTTCTGAATGGTAGAGAAGAAGGTCGAGAAGAAGGTGAGATAAAAGCTGCAGTAAGAATAGCCACCAACATGATTCGAGCACAAAAGATGGCTCCTGAAATTGTAGCCGCCTCAACAGGACTATCATTAGAAGAGATTGCGGCGCTGTAGGGCAAAGAATTATCGGAGACGACAGCCCTGCCTCCTTAATTGATACCAGGGGGAGCCAGGGTGGTATCGGATAATTCTTTCAAATAAGCCGGCCCTTGGAAAAGTTAGCCAAAATAGTTAGTTTTGTGTCCGGAACGGCGGGACAGCCTATGCCCAGCGCCCAGCGGCCAACGCCTAACGCATGACGCCTAAGCCCCCCGCTCCCAGCGCCCTATGAACAAAGTCAAGATCACAGCCATACGGAAGGCATCGTATCCGGACCTGATGGAACGGTACGAGAACCCGATTGAGCACGCCTGCGAGGTGGCGGAGGGGCAGGTATGGGTGTCGGTGGACGGGAAGTGCCCGGAGGGGATGTGTCCTTCGGCGTGGGGAGTGATGCGGGAGTTCGTGGAGGCGCTCGCAAGAGGGGAGGGCAACTTCTTCGACGGCTGGATGAAGGATCCCATGAGCGCCATGATCAGCTGCAACGACGGCTTCAGGCCGGTCAGCTTCTACATAGAAACAATAGAATGACAAAAAAGGAACAATACCGGGCAGACCTTACCCAATACCTCGTCGAGGCCTGCACTGGCGGCGGTTACCTGAAGGGGACGCTCCTGGAGACCGAAGACATCGATGAAGCGTGGCTGCGGTACGCCCCGTCGTACTACGGCGACGCCGTGCGTGAGTTCAACGGCTACCCCGAATACAGCCTCGGCTGTGCCGGCTATCTCGGCATGGCGGTGGCGTATCTCTGGGACAAAGACTGGGCGAAATACAAAGAGACGCCCTACTCCTTCTTCCAGGGCGAACGCAAGTTCGACGACATGGACGACCACATCACGGACACCATCCTCAAAGACCGCAAGCACAGCGTCGCTGCAATGCAGTCCACGGCCGCCTCGGCCTACCATTTCCTGATGCGCCGCAGCGTGGAGCCCGGCACGGCAGAAGCCTACCGTCTCTTCTTGATAACCGTTGAAGTGATGTTCAAGATAGGCGCCTCCATCGAACTCTGCCACCTTGGCTACAAGTTCGAGCGCCTCTGATCAACCGATATCAATCTGTTCGCCCAGGAAATGCGGCTGCTTGCCGACCAGAAGGTCGATGAACACCTTGCACCGGGCGAAAACCTCACGAATCCTGATTTTTAGGCCATATCTCAACCTGGTGTCCCTGGCGTTGAAGCCTATGGCGTCGATGCCCTTCCGGCTGGCGATAAAGATGCCGCGCTCGTTGTGGAAGCGCTGGCTCACAATGATATAAGACGACTGACCGAAAATCTCCTTCGCCCGCACCACTGAATCCAGCGTCCGGAAGCCGGCGTAGTCGAGGAAGATCACGTTGCTCGGTATCCCCCTGGCCACCAGCGCCTTGCGCATGGCCTCCGGCTCGTTGTAGGTCATGAAACGGTTGTCTCCGCTCACAATGATTCTGTCCACCTTTCCCGCCTCGAACAACTGGACGCAGGCATCGATACGGTACACGAAATACAAATTCTGCATCCCCCTCCTGACATTGGGCGAAGTACCGAGCACCAGCGCGGCGTGCCTGTGCGGCACCTCCTGGACATCGTCGAACAGACGGGGCGAAGCATAGCTGCGGATGCGGATGTTGCAATAGAGAACGACTATTGCAGCAAACAGCACCAAAAGCAGTATCACTTTGACCGCGCGTTTAATCATATCAAAGCAAATGTAGCAATTTCCATGCTATTATCAAACAGTTTCCGACAGAATGTCAGTCCCGGCCGGACGGGAGCGATATTTGAAGTGACAAAGCCAAACACATAAGAAATGGGTTCAATCAGTTGGATAGCGGGGATTATCGGCTGGGTGTCCGGTGGCCCTATCGGGGGGTTGCTGGGCTTTCTGGCCGGCAGTGCATTCGAGAGTCTGTTCAGGAGACGGCTCCAGGAGTTTAACCCGGAAGAGACGCGGCAGGGCAGCCGTGGCTACAGCCCCGGCGCGCAGAGGAACAGCTTCCTCGTGTGCCTGCTGGTGCTGTCGTCAGCAGTCATCCGGGCCGACGGGCGCGTGGACCGCAAGGAGCTTGACGCCGTCCGGGGATTCGTGCGACGCAACTTTGGCGAGCAGTCTGTCGACGAGGCGATGCGCATACTCGAAGAGCTTAACAACCAGCAGCTTAACATCTACTCCGTCGGCTCCCAGATAGCCGCCAACATGAACTACTCCCAGCGCCTGCAGCTCTTCCACTACCTCACCGGCATAGCCACCGCCGACGGCGATTTCAGCAAGGCGGAGAAGTCCGTGCTCGAAGCCATAGCCTCCGCCATCGGGCTGACCTCATCCGACGCCGCCTCCGTGATTGCAATGTTCTACCGGGATTCGGACTCTGCCTATGCCGTGCTGGAAGTCTCGCCCAACGCCACCAACGACGAAATCAAGACCGCCTACCGCCGCATGGCGATGAAGCACCACCCCGACAAGGTGGCTACCCTCGGCCCCGAGGTGCAGAAAGCCGCCGCCGAGAAGTTCCGCCAGGTCCAGGAGGCCTACGAAACCATCAAGCGGCAGCGCGGAATGAGCTGATAATTACTTGCTTCCGTAGCGCCCGGCGAACAGGATCACGCCGGTGCTGGCTTCAGTGATAAGATACAGGAACGGACGGTCGGCGTGGAAAATCACATGCTCGCCGGGAGCCACTGCCGTCTCCTTCATCATACCGCCGATGGACACGGCTGCGGCCTCGGTGCCTTCTTCGTCAACCTTGATGATCGCGTCCTGCTGCACGAAGCTCAGGCAGAGGGCGAACTCGGACATGGCCTTGAAATCCGCCTTTGTGCTGTCGAATGCGTGCGGCATGCCCATTTCAGACAATATATCGTTGAGTTTTATGTGGAACTTGGTCTCGAACTTGGGCAGCCACAGGTCCACGTCGCAGCGTACCAGTGAGCCCCGCAGTTCGTTCCAGTCGGTTTTCCGGAGGGCTTTCGTGACTTCGGCCACCGTGTGCCCGGGCTGGGGAAGCAGTGCCACCATCGAATAGGCGCCGTTGCCGTAGGGGAGGCTGACGATTTTGTAGATGTCGTTGTCGTTGTAGCGGAACTCCTTTTCCATCTTCATCATCGTGGCCTTGCCCTTGGTGCCGTTTTCGTAGGTAAAGGTCTCCTCGGCGGTCATGGCTTTCTGGAACTTTTCCTTCCACTGGCTCTTGAAATACAGGGCGTTAAGCAGGTAGGCCAGCATATTCGGGTCCACCTTGTCGAGCACCTTGGGCACCAGGCCGTTGGTCTGTTTGTTGCACCATCCGTTGATCTTTTTCAGCGAGCCGGCGTTGTCCTTGAAATCGAGGTTGGAGACCTCCGCGCGGTAGTACTGCTTCACCATGGAGGTGTAGCTGTCCAGCAGCGGCCAGCCGTCGTCCACGAATATGGCGTTTGCTATCGTGAGCCTGGTCTTTTTGTCCAGTTGCGGCAGCTGTTTCAACATGGAAAGGCAGTACTCGTTGACCGCTTCCACCTCGCCTGCGCCGTAGCCCAGCACCTTGGCAATTTCGTCCGCGGTGTCGCCCCTGGCGCCGTCCAGCAGCATTCCGAGCAGGAACTGCATGCTGAGAGGGGAGATGATGTAGTCCTCCTTGGCTGAAGCGTTGATGTGGTCGATGAACGCGAAACTGAAATCCTCGCCTTTTTCCACGAAAGCGGCGGATTTGGTCGAAAGTTCAACCGGCTTGTAGGGGTTGGTCCTTTCGTCTATTTCATTGATGATTCCCTGGCACGAAGTCCCGGAAAGCAGCAGCGCGGCGATGGCCGCAATGTAATTCATTATCTTCATAGCGATTATAAAATGCAGATTCCAACGGAATCTTGCATGTCCGATGCGAAGATACTCAAAAAATTGTTAACTTGCCCCAAATTAAGAAACATGCTGTCATTTACCTGCGACTACAACGAAGGCGCCCATCCTCAGATACTTAAGCGCCTCATGGAAACCAACCTCGACCAGGAACCGGGCTACGGTTTCGACCGCTTCACCGAAAGCGCCCGCGCCCTCATAAGGGAGGCCTGCGGATGCCCGGAAGCCGACGTGTTCCTGCTGGCCGGCGGCACCCAGACCAACGCCACCGTCATCGACGCCCTGCTTGCGGGCTACGAAGGCGTCGTGGCGGCCGAAACCGGCCACATCGCCATCCACGAAAGCGGCGCCGTCGAATTCTGCGGCCACAAAGTGCTCACGATACCCGGCCACAGCGGCAAGATAGATGCCGCCGAACTGGAAGCCTACCTCCGCTGGTACCACTCCGACCCATCCAAAGACCACATCGTCTATCCCGGCCTCGTGTACATTTCCTTCCCCACCGAATACGGCACCATCTACACGAAAGCGGAACTGGAAGCGATACGCGCCATCTGTGATTCCTACGGGATAAAACTTTTCATCGACGGCGCGCGCCTGGGCTACGGCCTGGCGGGAGAGGGATGCGACATCACGCTTCCCGGCCTGGCAGGCCTCTGCGATGCGTTCTATATCGGCGGCACCAAGGTCGGAGCACTCTGCGGCGAGGCCGTCGTGTTCCCGAAAGGCGCCCCCGCCCACTTCTTCTCCACCGTCAAGCAGCACGGCGCCCTGCTGGCCAAGGGCCGTCTCCCAGGCATCCAGTTCGAGACCCTGTTCACCGACGGCCTGTACTTCGAAATCGGCCGCGGCGCCGTCGAAAAGGCCATGCAGCTGAAGCAAATCTTCACGAAGAAAGGCATCCCGTTCCACATAGATTCCCCGACCAACCAGCAGTTCCCTATACTCACGAAAACGCAGGCTGAGGCCATTGGGAAGCAGGTCTGCTTCGAACTCTGGGAGGAACTTCCGGACGGCCGCCTCGTGACCAGATTTGCTACCAGCTGGGCGACAACCCAGGCCCAGATCGACGCTCTTGCATCCATTATTGCCAACGTGTGAAAATTATAATTATATTTGCACTATGAAACATTTTATATCTATATTCGCCCTGATGCTGGCCTTCAGCGCCTTTGCATCTGCCCAGACCTGGTTCAGCACTGAGCCCGGCACCCGTATATCCTACATACAGAAAGACGCCATCGGCGCGCCCCAGAACGGCTCCATACAGTACGCAATCAAGGACGTGGCCCGCGAAGGCGCTTCGACCGTGATAACCTACGACGTGACGGTGGCCGACAAGAGCGGCGCCGCTGTTGCGCATCCCGGATGTGTGGCTAAGAGTGACGGTAAGGCATTCATCACCGACGCCGGCGCCATCATGGGCCAGTTCGACAAGGGCCTGGACATCAAGGGCAGCGCCCCTGCGATTCCTGAGAATCCCGTCATAGGGGAGAAGATAGCCGACAGCTCCATCTCCATCGAATCCCTGATGGCCAACGCCAGCTATTCCAACATCCGTTTCACCAAACACGAGCAGATCACCACCCTCGCCGGCACCTTCGACTGCTGGTGTCTGGAGTATGACGTTCGCGGCACCGTGGCCTTCATCAACCTCGACACCCGCGTCGAGCAGTGGATGGCAAAAGGCATCGGCGACGTGCTGGTCATCACCAAGAACAAGGGCGGCAAGGTCCAGAACGTAAAGGAACTGGTCAACATAGTCAAATAGTGCCGTCACCACGCAATTGATGACACTATGGACCCTGTGAAGGTAATTGAAATAAAGAAGAGCGTTTTCGCCGACAACGACAAGGATGCAGACCTTCTCCGCGAGGAACTGAAGGCAAAGGGGGTTTTTCTCCTGAACCTGATGTCATCCCCGGGCAGCGGCAAGACCACGACGCTCATCAAACTGATAAACAGAATCAAAGACAAGGTCCGCGTGGCCGTGATGGAGGCCGACATCGACAGCGACGTCGATGCGGTCAAGATCAAAGACGCCACCGGAATACAGTCAATCCAGCTCCACACGGGCGGCATGTGCCACCTGGACGCCGAAATGACCCGCCAGGGCCTCGCCGGCCTCGACATGTCCGGGACCGACCTCGTGATACTCGAGAATGTCGGCAACCTCGTGTGCCCCGCTGAATTCGACACCGGCGCCTCCCGCAACATGATGATACTTTCCGTGCCGGAAGGGGAGGACAAGCCGCTCAAGTACCCCCTGATGTTCTCCGTCTGCAACCTTGTGGTCATCAACAAGATAGACGTGCTGCCGTATTTCGATTTCGACATTGGGAAATGCAAGCGGTACATCAGGATGCGCAACCCGCAAGCCGAAGTCATACCTTTGTGCGCGAAAACCGGAGAAGGTATAGACGAACTTGCCGGTTGGGTGCTGCGCGAACTGGAAAACTGGAAACACTAAATAACCGATATGCCTGAAATATCAACCCGTTATGTCCCCAAGCACAAAGGGGACAAGAACCCGAACCCGAAACTGCTGAAGTTTGTCCGCCACGTCACCGACCGTGTCCCCGGCAAGGTCAAGATGACATCCGACGCCCCCGAGTACTGGGGTCTTGCCTGCATATTCGAGGACGAGATGGACGCCGCGACAAGGGAAGCGGCTCTCGACCTTCTTCTGGACATGCTGCCGCCCAATTTCTTCAAGGTCAGGGAGCACCGCTCCTACGCCCTGCTCCACCAGTGGAATGCTGAGAAGCACTACACCCCGGACGACAAGTCTTTCGACGATCTGCTCGACAAGCTGGCGTATTTCGGTATGCTGGAGTACGACTACGGCGACAAGTACACCAAGGACGGCCCGGTGCCCGGCACCACCTACAACCGTGAGGACCGCATCTACTGGGTCCCTATGTTCGTGCCCGGTTCCGCGGAGTACACCAATATGAACACGGAGCTCATGGACAAGCATCCGGAGCTCGCGATGTTCTTCGAGCGCATGACCTTCCTCCCGCTGGAGAAGATAACCCCGATGGTCCCCATGGGCGGTTCGGGCATTGGCATGCACGTGATTCCGGTGGAGAAGGCCATCAGCATGGAGAACCAGTCCATTGACATCGAGCACATTTCATACTGGCTGAAGAAGTATGAAGGGCACCTCGGCGTGGGCATCTGCTCCTGCCGCTACGGCCGCAAGAAACTCGACGAGGGCTGCGCCGACGACTACCGCGACTGGTGCATCGGAGTGGGCGACATGGCCGACTACCTGGCTGAGACCGGGCGCGGCCACTACATCACCTACGACGAGTGCATGAAGATACTAAAGATTGCCGAAGACAACGGTTTCGTCCACCAGGTGACCAACATCGACGGCGAAGGCAAGATTTTCGCGATCTGCAACTGTAACGTGAAGATATGCAACGCATTGCGTACTTCGCAGCTGTTCAATACGCCCAATATGTCCCGCAGTGCCTATGTGGCCAAGGTTGAGCCGCAGAACTGCGTGGCCTGCGGTCGCTGCGTGGAATACTGCCCCGCAGGCGCCGTGAAGCTCGGCCAGAAGCTCTGCACCAGCAAGGGCGCCATAGAGTATCCCCGCCAGGAGCTTCCCGACGCCGTCAAGTGGGGTCCGGAGAAGTGGTCAGAAGATTATCGTGACAAGAACCGCATCAACTGCTACCCGACCGGCACCTCGCCCTGCAAGACAGCCTGTCCGGCCCACATTGCCGTCCAGGGCTACCTCAAGAAGGCAGCCGAGGGCAAGTACAGGGAGGCTCTTGAGCTGATCAAGCGCGAGAATCCTTTCCCGGCGGTCTGCGGCCGCATCTGCAACCGCCGCTGCGAAGACGCCTGCACCCGCGGCACAATCGACCAGCCGGTCTCGATCGACGCCGTCAAGAAATTCATCGCTGAGCAGGACCTCAATGCAGAGCACCGCTTCGTGCCGGAAATCAACATAGCTTCCAGCGTGCAGGAGCGCTGGGACGAGAAGATTGCCATCATCGGAGGCGGCCCCGCCGGCCTCAGCTGCGCCTACTACCTGGCGTCGATGGGCTATCTTCCCACGGTGTTCGAAAAGAACGAAGAGCCCGGCGGAATGCTCCGCTACGGCATACCTTCATACAAGCTCGAGAAAGACGTCATCAAGGCTGAAATCGACATTATGCGCGAAATCGGCGTCGATATCAAGACCGGCGTCGAGGTGGGCAAGGACATCACCATAGCACAGTTGCGCGAGCAGGGCTACAAGGGCTTCTACGTGGCGATCGGCTGCCAGGGCGGCCGCCTTCCCGGAATCCCCGGCGAGACTCTCGAAGGCACCACCACCGCCATCGACTTCCTCCACGAAGCCAATTGCGGAAAGGTGAAGGTCAGCGGCAAGGTGGTCGTGGTGGGCGGCGGAAACGTCGCCATCGATGCGGCCCGCGTGGCCCTTCGCAGCGGCGCCTCCCAGGTCACGATGCTCTCGCTCGAGACCGAGGACATCATGCCGGCATCCCTCGAGGAGCGCCGCGAAGCCCGTGAAGACGGGGTGGTGATCAATCCCGGCTGGGGCCCGAAGGAAGTGCTCGGCGAGGGCAAGGTCAGCGGCATCGTGTTCAAGAAGTGCACATCCGTTTTCAACGCAGAGCACAAGTTTGCTCCCGAGTACGACGAGAATGAACTCATCACCCTCGATGCCGACATGGTCATATTCGCCATCGGCCAGACCGTGCTCCTGAAGGACCTCCTGAAGGACACCAAGGTTGAATTCTTCCGCGGAGTCTATCCGGTGGCAGACAAGCTGACCTACCAGACCGCGGAGCCCGACATCTTCGTGGGCGGCGACGTATTCACCGGTCCCAAGTTCGCCATCGACGCCATTGCCGCCGGCAAGGAAGCGGCGGAGTCCCTCCACCGTTTCGTACAGCACGGCCATATGACCATCGGCCGCAACAGGCGTGATTTCATCGAACTGAACAAGAAGGACATCGTGGTCGAGTCCTACGACAATTCTTCCCGTCAGGAGCCCGGCGTGGAGCCGAAGGAGAATCCGTTCCGCGAATACCACCTCACCCTCACCGAGGAACAGGTGCGCAAGGAGACGGCCCGCTGTCTTGGCTGCGGCGCGTCCGTGGTGGATCCCAACCGCTGCATAGGCTGCGGCATCTGCACGACCAAGTGCGGCTTTGACGCCATCCACCTCCACCGCGAGCATCCCGAGGCCAGCCATTTCGTGACTTCCGAAGACAAGTTCAGCGGCATACTCCCGTACATGATTAAACGCACCGGCCGCATTTTGTTTAAGAAAAAACAATAATGCATGAGTTAGGGATAGTTTTCTATATCATACGTGACGTCAAGGAGACGGCGCAGGAGCACGGCGTGGAGCACGTCAATGCCGTTGTGATGAACATCGGCGAAGTCTCCACCGTGGTGCCCGAGTACCTGACCGACTGCTGGCGCTGGGCCGCCGACAAGGAGGAGCTGCTGAAGGGCAGCGAGCTCAAGGTCAACGTCATTCCCGCCGTGACCCGGTGCGATGGCTGCGGCGCCGAATTCGGCACCGTCGCGCATGGTAAGATATGTCCCGAGTGCGGCAGCGACCAGACCTGGCTGCTGCGTGGCAATGAAGTAGAAATCAAAGAAATAGAAGTTTAAATATGTGTTGTTTTTTAGTCCCGATGGCAGAGGCTGTGGCCGTGACCATCATTCGCAAAAGCAATCCCGGCGCGAAGAATCTTCCCGCCTTGGAAAAGATGCTCTGGGGCGGCACCCTGATGCTGGTCGTCGACCATATTATCAACGGTGAACTGACCTGGCGCTTCCCGTTTTTCACGGCTCTTGACCAGGCAGGCGGCTGGGGTGTCATGTGGCACGAACTGCTTGCAGTCGGTGTGCCCATGGCAGTAGCCGTGACGGCCGCCTGGGCCGTCTATGCTCTGCTGAAGAACCGCAAGGCTCTCCGTTATGCAGATTCTTCGCTACGCTCAGAATGACAATTCCTAATTAACTAATACCAATTACCTATGTTTTTTCAAGTTTATGGGGCTAACGCCCTTTCACAGTGGGGAATGCTGCTGGTAGTCCTTGCCGGCCTCATCCTCCTGAATGAATTCGCACGCCGCACCAAGGTTGGCGGATGCATCATGTTCTTTGCCGTGCCTCTCGCACTGACCGTGTACTTCCTCGCTATCCTCATCGGCGTGAAGTCCGGAGCGCAGTGGGCCCTTGAGAACCAGACCCACGTGTATATGCAGGGATGGTTCCATTATGCCAAGCTGTACGCGGCCACGGCCGGGTGTATCGGCTTCATGATGATCAAGTACAAGTGGGGCATCGGTGCCAAGCACTGGTTCAAACCATTCCCGTTCATCATCGTGGCCATCAACATCCTCATTGCCTGCGTCTCCGATTTCGAGAGCGCTGTGATGGGCTGGAACAAGTGGTGGCTCACCTCCGAAGGCGTCTGGCAGTACGGTGGCTGGCACAATGTGATGAACGGTGTCGCCGGCCTGCTCAACATCTTCTGTATGACCGCATGGTGGAACGTCTATCCTTCCAAGGACAAGAAGGATATGATCTGGGCCGACATGACCTGGGTATACATCGTCATCTACGACATATGGAACTTCGCCTACACCTACAACTGCCTGCCTACGCATAGCTGGTACTGCGGTGTCGCCCTGCTCCTCGCCCCGACCGTGGCTGCTCTCCTCTGGAACCGCGGCGGCTGGATCCAGAACCGTGCCAACACCCTCGCTATGTGGTGCATGTTCGCACAGGTGTTCCCGCTCTTCCAGGAGACCTTCAAGGACGGACGCCAGTGGTACAGCTGGGCAACCCTGCCCGTGCTCTATCCTGAGGGCGTCACCACCATCGAGAAGCTCTACACCGTTGCAGGCGGCGAAGCAGCGACCATCGGCACCACCGTCGATCCTTCCGCAGTTGCTGCCAATCCCACGATGATGATCATCATCAGCGCCCTGGCCCTCGTGACCAACGCCGTCGCCCTCTGCTACATCCTCTGCGTCTCCAAGAAGCGTCACATCAATCCCTACAAGGAAGACGTCTTCGTGGGCCAGAAATACTACAAAGACTCCATGGCCCGCGCCGAAGTGGCTTAGTCCTCTTTTTCCATTTATTGGCCGGCTTTGCCGGCCTTTTTTTTAGCAGGTAAGGGGTCCCTCAGCGGAACGTGGCCGCCCATGGCCTATGAATGGGAGGGACCCAAAACTGTTTTGGGAGGGACGAGCGAAGCGAAGGTGGAGCTGAGGGACCCTTACCTGCTTAAATAGGAAAGATAACAAAGACTAATGCGTCCCACAGGGCGTGGCTGACGATAAGGGCGGGGAGGGCCCGCGGACAGAGGCGGTATACGAACCCCCACACACATCCCGCCACCAACGCCGCCATAACCAGCATAAAATTCAACGACCACACGTGGATCAGCGCATAGATGACCGCTGTCATAAGGAGCGCCAGGTCGGCCGGATACTTGCGCCCCTCGAACAACTTCCCGAAAGTCCGCTGCACGTACCCACGCCAGAAAAACTCCTCCGCCGGCCCGATAACGAACAGCAGCAGCGCCGCTATGGCAGGCACAGGAAGGCCGCTCTTCATCGAATAAATCGAATCCACCTCCGGCCGCGCGAAATCGAAAATCCACGCCGAAGCCTTGTCTCCGATCCAGAATATCCCCCAAAGCGCGAACGCCAGCACTATGCCCCCTGCAAGCTGCAGAAGGGGCTTTTCAATCGTTATCCGGGGCTTCGGCAGAAAAGCCACAGCCAGCGAAGTCAGTATTACGGCCGCTCCCGACATCGTGACCCAGAAATTCGTCAGTCCCTTTGTCCAGGGGCTGAACATATAGAACCACAGCAGGGCGGCGACCGTTACGGCAGCGGCGAGTCTGCGGCCGTCTTTCATAGGAATGCGGCAACGAACAGTCCTACGGACAGGAGGCTGGAGAACACCAGCTGAAGCTGGGCAGAACCGAGGTCCAGACCCTCCATGGCCTTGATACCTTCAGTCTTGAAGGTCGCGGCCTTACGGAAGTTCTTCCAGGCAGGAATCACGGCGATGAGCGAGATAAGTGCAAGCGGATGAAGGCGCTCCACGATCACGGCCCCGATGATGCACAGGAAAGGAACGGCCATATAGATACGGTAGAGTATGCTGGAAGCCTTGCCGCCGATCACCATGGCGAAGGTCTTGATGCCGGCAGCCCTGTCGTATTCGGTGTCGGAGGTGTTGTTGGCATGCAGCACCGACACTGTGATGATGCCGACGGGCAGCGACAGCACCAGCGCGTCCCAGTAGAAATCGCCGGTGATGGCGACGGTCGTGCCGAGAACGGTCAGCACGCCGAATAATATGAAGATGTCAAGGTCACCGAGGGCGTGGTACTTCAGGAACGAATATGCAAGCGTCAGCAGCACCCCTAGTCCGCCTACAATCAGCAGTTTGGGCGTGCTGAGCAGCATTATCGCCACGCCTATGCAGCAACCCACCACGAATAAAACCGCGCTGAACATGAGGTACTCCTTCGGCTCAAACTGCTTGAACACCAGGAACGGCACCGGACACGACTCTTCATTGTCCACGCCGCTGCGGTGGTCGGACCAGTCGCTCAGCACGTTGCCGGCTGCGTGGAGGATAACAACCCCCAGCACGCAGAGCAGGAACACTGCGACAGGCTTGACTGCAAACTCCACCATCCCTATGCTGCAAAGGTAGGCGAATGTGGCGACAACCGGCATGGCTGACACCGGGAAAGACCAGTAACGAGTGACTGCAAACCACTCTTTCAAGCTGTGTTTATTCATTGAACGAAAAGCTAATTCCGGCGGATCGTCTATAGTCTCTTTAAGATTTCCTCGGTCTGTGCCTCGTAGCCGGGCTTGCGCAGCAGGGCGAACATATTCTTCTTGTAGGCCTCCACGCCGGGCTGGTTGAAAGGATTGACGCCCAGCAGGTAGGCGCTGATGCCGCAGGAAGCCTCGAAGAAATAGAAGAGCTCGCCGATGCAGAACTCATCCACCTGCTCGATGCCTATCTCAATCTGCGGCACGCCGCCGTCGATATGGGCGAGCTTGGTGCCGAGGGCCGCCATCGCATTGCAGTGCTCGACGTGCTGGCCTGCAAGGTAGTTGAGGCAGTCGAGATTCTGCTCGTCGCTGCCGATGATGACGCTGCGCTTGGATTTCTCTACACTGACCACGGTCTCGAACATACAGCGGTCGCCGTCCTGGATGAACTGGCCGATGGAGTGGAGGTCCGTGGTGAAGTTGGCGGACGCGGGATAGATACCCTTGCCGTCCTTGCCTTCGGACTCGCCGAAGAGCTGCTTCCACCACTCGCCGAAGAACATCAGGCGGGGATTGTAGGTCACGAGCACCTCGACCTTCTTGCCGAGCTCGAAATACTGCAAGTTACGCATGGCGGCATACTGCACGGCGGGATTCTCGGCGCTGCGCACGCTGACCTGCTTCTTGGCGGCAGCTGCACCCCTGAGCATCGCGCGCACGTCGTAGCCGGCCACGCAGATGGGGAGGAGTCCGACGGGAGAGAGCACGGAGAAGCGGCCGCCGACGTCATCGGGGACGACGAAGGTGCGGTAGCCTTTCTGGGTGGCGAGCGTCTTGAGGGCGCCGCGGGAAGCGTCGGTCACGGCGACTATGCGTCCTGCCGCTTCCTTCTTGCCGTAACGGCCTTCAATGTGCTCCTTGACCACGCGGAACGCCACTGCAGGCTCGGTGGTTGTGCCGGACTTGGAAATCACGATGCAGGCCACGTTGCTTGCCGCTGCAAGATCCATCATTTCAGCGAGATACTCTTCGGAGAGGTTGTTGCCGGCGAAGACCACGCGGGGTTTCGCGGAATCCTGTATGAACTGGTGGTTCAGGGCCTCGAGAGCCGTCCTGGCGCCGAGGTAGGAGCCTCCGATACCAATCACGACCACGAGGTTGACGCCGCGGGCTTTCCAGTCGTCGCGCACGGCCTCGCAGGCCTGGATGAGGGATTCGGGCGTTCCGTCGGGGAGCTGTTTCCAGCCGAGGAAGTCGTTGCCTGCGCCGGTCTCCTTGTCGAGCACGTCGTAGGCGGCGAGGGCCTTTTCTACATATTTCTGATATTCGGCATCCTTGACGAAGGAATCACAGCCGCGTAAGTTGACTTTAACCATGGGATCTATTTTTTTTTAAATTCGTTGCTTCCTAAGAGCTCGCGGACGAGCAGGGGTTCATTGGTGGTGATGGCGTCCACGCCGATTTCAATCATCTTCTTGATTTCTTCGGCCTTGTTGACGGTCCAGACGTTGACGGACATGCCGAGGCCGTGGGCGTTCTTGACCCACTCGGGGTGGGCGATGAACATCTTCCTGTGGTAGTCCACGCCGTTTATCTTCCGGGCGGCGTAGATGGCGGGATCCTCATTGAGTATGGGATCGGAAGAGAGGTACTGGTTGATGAACAGGGGGTATTCCTTCGCGATACGCTCGCACATGTGCCTGCTGAAAGTGATGAAGAGCACGCGCGTCGGATCCAGGAGATTGTGGGCCTTGAGGGCCTCTATGGTCAGGTCGAGGAGCCTGTCCTCGCGTTCGGTCTTCGGCTGCTTCTTGAGTTCGATGACCAGGTAGGTTGTCTTGCACTTGGCCGTCTGGACAAGGTATTCGTCAAGGGTGGGACGGCGCTCGCCGTTGGGCAGGAGGTCCTGGGCGAAGTCGGCGAACTTGTGGGTGCTGATGGCCTTGCCGTTGATCGAAGGGTCATGGTTGACTATCACCACGTCGTCGGCGGTGATGTGGATATCGCACTCACTGCCCCAGAGGCCGGCGTCCTGTGCGGCCTTAAGGGAGGCGATGGTGTTCTCGCTGAACCCCGCCTGCTCGCAGTTCCAGAAGCCGCGGTGGGCTACGATGGCGACCTTGCCGCCCTGGTCGATAACAGGAAAGCCCTGGGGGCCGTAGGAAAGTTTTTTGGTTGAAGAACAAGCCGCGGCAACCAGGATGGCGGCTGCCAGTGCGGAAATTCTGAGATAATGGTTCATCGTATTAGCTTTTGGTTCTGCAAAAATACCAAAAAAGAATTATATTTGCGAAAGACTATTATGAAAAAGTATATACTTGCACTCGATCAGGGAACCAGCAGTTCCCGTGCCATTATTTTTGATCACGACGGCAGCCCCCTTGCCGTCAGCCAGAAGGAGTTTACCCAATATTTTCCCCGTCCCGGCTGGGTGGAGCACGACCCCGAAGAGATCTGGGAAAGCGAGTCCGGAGTGATGAAGGACGTCATCGCCAAAATGGGCATCGCGACCTCTGAAATCGCCGCCATCGGCATCACCAACCAGCGTGAAACCACAATCGTATGGGACGCCCGTACCGGAAAGCCCGTCCACAACGCCATCGTCTGGCAGGACCGCCGCACCTCCGAGTACTGCGATTCCCTCAAGGCCCTCGGGCTCACGGAAAAGATCCGCGACAAGACCGGCCTGCTCATTGACGCCTACTTCAGCGGCACCAAGATTCGCTGGATACTGGAAAACGTCGACGGCGCGCGCGATCTTGCCCGCTCCGGCTACCTCCGTTTCGGCACGGTGGACAGCTGGCTCATCTGGAAACTCACCGAAGGCCGCGTCCACTGCACCGACGTCTCCAACGCCTCCCGCACGATGCTCTTCAACATCCACACGCTCCACTGGGATGAAGAACTGCTCGACCTGCTCGGAATCCCCGCGTCCATGATGCCGCAGGTACGCTCATCCAGCGAAGTTTACGGCAGCTGCGAGATGCTCGGCGGCGTGCCTGTCGCAGGCGCTGCGGGCGACCAGCAGGCGGCCCTCTTCGGCCAGATGTGCACCGAGCCCGGCGACGTCAAGAACACCTACGGCACCGGCTGCTTCCTGCTGATGAACAGCGGCTCCAAGGCCATTACTTCCCAAAACAAGCTCCTGACCACCATAGCTTGGAAGATAGGCGACCGCGTGGACTATGCCCTCGAAGGCAGCGTCTTTGTGGCCGGATCCATAGTGCAGTGGCTGCGCGACGGCCTCGGCCTGGTCAAGCAGTCCTCCGAAATAGAAGCCCTGGCGGCGCAGGTGCCAGACAACGGCGGCGTCTATCTCGTGCCCGCCCTGACAGGCCTCGGCGCTCCCTACTGGGATCCCTATGCCAAAGGCACGGTGACCGGCATCACCCGCGGCACCACGGCGGCCCATATCGCCCGCGCCGCACTTGAAGGCATCGCCTTCGAGACCATGGACGTGGTCGATGCAATGCGCAAGGATGCCGGAATAGCCCTCCGTTCCCTTAAGGTGGACGGCGGCGCGTCCCGTAACAACCTGATGATGCAGTTCCAGGCCGACATACTCGGCACCGACGTGGTCCGCCCCGTCGTCACGGAAACGACCGCCCTCGGCGCCTCCTACCTGGCCGGCCTCGCAGTGGGCTTCTGGAGCTCCCTGGACGAGCTCCGCGCCCAGTGGAAAGCCGAGCGCACTTTCAAGCCTGAGGCATCCCAGGAGACTGTTTCCGCCGCCGTCAAGGGCTGGCAGGAAGCCATTTCAAGAACACTAACCAAATAACATATGGAACTATTGACTAAGTGTCTGTTTGAGCTGATAGGCACCTTCGTGCTTATCCTCCTCGGCGACGGAGTCGTCGCCTGTACCACCCTCGGCAAGTCAAAGGGCTTCGGCGGCGGCTGGGCCGTCATCACCCTTGGATGGGGTTTCGCCGTGATGTGCGGCGTGTTCATCGCCGGCCCGTATTCCGGGGCCCATCTCAACCCTGCGGTGACCATAGGCCTTGCCGCGGCCGGCAGTTTCGCCTGGGCCGATGTGCTGCCCTACATCGCAGCACAGATGGTTGGCGGATTCCTCGGCGCCATCGCAGTGTATCTGTTCTACAAGGATCATTTCGACGCCACCGAAGAAGCCGACACCAAGCTTGGAGTCTTCTGCACCATGCCTGCAATCCGCAACGTGTGGCGCAACTTCTTCTGCGAAGCCCTCGCCAGCTGGCTGCTCGTGTTCGTGATTCTGATGTTCGCCACCTCGGGCAACACCCCGACCCTCGGAATGGGGTCGCTCGGCGCCTTCCCCGTGACCTGCCTCATCATGGCGATCGGTATGTCCCTCGGCGGCGCGACCGGCTATGCCATCAACCCCGCCCGTGACCTCGCTCCGCGTATCGCCCACGCCATACTCCCCATCCGCCGCAAGCGCAGCAGCGGCTGGTCATACAGCTGGGTCCCCGTGGCCGGCCCGCTCGTCGGCGCCCTCCTCGCCGCCCTCTGCTTCGTCGCCATCAACTAGTATTCCGAAATCAGCGCTCTATCCAGGAGCTTGCAGTGAGCGCGCTCCGAAATGGTTTGAAATCAGTGCGCATTGACACCTCTGTCGTTTAGATTCTTCGCTCCTTAGATTCTTCGCGCCGCTCAGAATGACAGCATTATGTCATCCTGAAGCCGTAGGCTGAAGGATCTAGATTCTTCGCGCCGCTCAGAATGACAAAGGGGGCGATCAGAATGACAGTTATGGCTGTCAGAACTGGAGTTTGAGGCCGGCGGAAGGGCGAACGCGGAAGCCGAAGCAGCCGAGCCAGTGGTAGGAGAGTTCCACCTCGGCGCCGATGCTGAGGCCGTCGAAATTGATGAAACGGCCGAAGGCGTACCAGATCTGGGGATTGGCGGTAATGATCATCTGGCCGATCATGCCGTTGTTGGGTTTCTCTTCACCGTACCAATACTTCGTGTTTTCACCCCATCCCTTGGCGAGGCCGCGGAACTCCAGCCCTTCGAGGCCGAACAGGTCAGGCATACGCCACATAAGCATCAGCTGTACGGGGAAGATAGAAGAAGCGTTCCCGTTGAAAGTCTTGTAGGAGACCGTGGCGCGAAGCAAATACTTCTCAATGGGCACGGTATATGACACTCCGAACAGCCAGTTGCTGTTACCCATGTTCAAGATGGCGTTGAATTCGGTGTGGAGGCTGAAGTCCTTCAGTACAGGCACCTCATGCCACAGATTGAAATCCCTTGCAATCTCGAAACGTCCGTCCACGGGGCGCAGGGGGTCGATTTGCATACCGGCACCTCCCAGCAGGAAAGTGTCGCCCCAGCTGTCCGTGCCCCAGCTTTCCACCCACACCGTGGCCGGGTTGTTGCTGCCGTATATATTATATAGCGCCCGGACGTCGGTCTGGGCATCAGCCGCAGGGGAGCCGCACAGAAGGCCAGCAAGCAGCATGACGGATGCGTAAATTTTCTTCATACGCCGCAAAGATAATCAATTTGCCGGAATCTTGGCATCACAGTACGCACAACGCACCACTCCTTCGTCGGTGAGGCGGAAGCGCGGCTCCACACTCTCGCAGTTGCAGATGCACTTCGGATTGGTGCAACGGCCGGCGAATTCGGCAAGGGGACGCTCCGGCATCTGGTGCGCAGGATCGTCTTTCCAATCCAGCAGCTTGCTGATCAGCGCCATACGCACGAACTTGCCGTTCTCCACCTGACGGAAATAGGCAGCACGCGGATCTGCGTCCACCTCCTGCAGGATCTCGTTCACGCGGGGCAGGGGATGCAGTACCGCCATGTGCTCCTTCGCCAGCGACATCTTTGCGCTGTCCAGCACGAAACTGTCTTTCACCCTGTCGAACTCGTCCTCGTCCAGGAAGCGCTCCTTCTGCACGCGCGTCATATAGAGCACGTCCAGTTCCGGCATCACCTCCTCGATGGTGCGCACCTCCCGGTAGCTCACACCCATCTTCTCGCAGACGTCCTGCTTGATGTAGTCGGGCAGGCGCAGTTCGTCCGGGGCGATCAGCACCACCTTTATGCCCTCGTAGCGCGCCAGGGCCTTTATGAGCGAATGCACGGTGCGGCCGAAGCGAAGGTCGCCGCAGAAGCCTATGGTGATGCCGTCGATGTGGCCGAGTTCACGTTTGATGGTGAGCAGGTCGGTCAGCGTCTGGGTGGGGTGGCTGTGGGAGCCGTCGCCGGCATTGATTATGGGCACGGGGGAGACCAGCGAAGCGGCGAGCGGCGCGCCTTCGATGTAGTGGCGCATCGCGATCACGTCCGCAAAGCAGCCGACCACGCGCACGGTGTCCTGCACCGTCTCGCCCTTGCTCACCGAAGAGTTGCGGGCGTCGGAGAAGCCGAGCACGTTGCCTCCGAGCTCCATCATGGCCGAGGTGAAACTCAGGCGCGTGCGGGTGCTGGGCTCATAGAAAAGCGTGGCGAGCTTGCGGTGCGCGCAGCGCTCATAATACTTGTCGCGGTGTGCGATAATATCTTCGGCGAGAGAGACGATCTCATCGGTTTCGGCCTTGGTGAGGTCTGTAGGGTCGATCAGGTGTTTCATAGACTGTTACGGAATTCGATAATGCTCTTTTTCTGTTCAGGGGCAATATAGCCCTCATCGGCGGCGACCTCGACAAGGGCGTCGAGATTGCTTAGGGAATAATTGACGACTTCTGCCTGCTGCAGGCGCTCGAGGCCCCGCCGTATGCCGTAGGTGAAGATGCTGACTATACCAAGAACTTCCGCACCGGCTTCCCTCAAGGCATTGACCACTTCGATGACGCTGCCTCCGGTGCTGATGAGATCTTCGACCACGACTACTTTCGTGCCCGGATCCAAACGCCCTTCTATGCGGTTGGTGCGGCCGTGGCTCTTGGCCTCGCCGCGCACGTAGCCCATGGGAAGGCCGAGAAGGGTGGCGGTTATGGCGGCGTGGGCTATGCCGGCGGTGGAAGTGCCCATAAGCATCTGGCACTCAGGGAAATGCTTCTGCACCAGGGAGGCGAGTCCGGCCTCTATCTTCTCCCGCACCGAGGGGGCCGAGAGGGTGATGCGGTTGTCGCAGTAGATAGGGCTCTTGATGCCGCTCGCCCAGGTGAACGGCTGCTCGGGCCGCAGGAATACGGCGCCGATCGAAAGGAGTTCTTTTGCTATTTGTTTTTCCATAAAGTAAAATCTTTTAGGCAACGTTGGTAGGCGGCGACGGGGTCGGGGGCGGCGGTGACGGGACGGCCCACAACGATGTAGTCGGAGCCCAGTTCCCGGGCACGGGCAGGGGTGGTGATGCGCACCTGGTCGTCGGCGGTGGCCCCTTCGAAGCGTATGCCCGGGGTCACAGTCAGGAAGTCCTGTCCGCACATCTCTTTCACGAGCCCGGCCTCGCGCGGCGAGCACACCACGCCGTCCAGCCCTGCCTTTCGGGCGTTCAGGGCGTAGCAGGCGATAGTGTCCTCCATCGTGGCTCCGATCAGCAGTTCGCTCTGCATACGTTCCTCGCTCGTGGATGTCAGCTGCGTCACGGCAATCAGCAGAGGGCGGGTGCCGTCGGGCCTGGTGAGTCCTTCCCGGGCCGCCTCCATCATCGCGATGGTGCCGGAAGCATGTACGTTAACCATATCAACGTCCAGCGAGGACAGCACCTTCATCGCCTTGCGCACGGTGTTCGGAATGTCGTGGAGCTTAAGGTCCAGGAACACCTGATGCCCGCGGCGCTTGATTTCGCGCACGATTTCCGGGCCCTCGCTGTAGAACAGCTCCATTCCAATTTTTACGAAAGGCTTGCGCGCTTCGTCCCGGAAAAGCCCCAGGAAGGCGGAAACCTCGCTGCCGCCGCTGAAGTCGCAGGCTATGATCACATCCTTGTTCATACGCATCCGATTATATCGCTTAAACGTTCAATTCCAAGCTCTTCCATCACGCCCGGCAGGGCCTCGACAATCTCCTTGCAGGCGTAGGGGTTGCGGATGTTCTCCGCACCCACCTGCACGGCGCTGGCCCCGGCCATCATCATCTCTATGACGTCCCGGGCCCTTGCAACGCCCCCGCAGCCCATTACCGGGATGCGGCAGGCCTTGCTGACCTGGTGGACCATGCGCAGCGCGATGGGGAAGATGGCAGGGCCGGAAAGGCCGCCGGTGCGGTTGGCGAGCACCGGCTTGCGGGTCCGTATGTCTATCCTCATCCCGAGGAAGGTATTCACCAGCGTGAGTCCGTCTGCACCCGCATCCTCGCAGGCGCGCGCGATCGAGACTATGTCGCTGACGTTGGGACTGAGCTTCACGAAAAGGGGCTTGGAAGTGGCCTTGCGCACTGCGGCGGTCACTTCCGCTGCGGCTGCCGGGTCGGTGCCGAAGGCCATACCGCCGCCGTGCACGTTGGGGCAGGAGATGTTGAGCTCTATGATGTCTATCTCCGGACAGCCGTCCGCCACCTTGCTGCAGGCGGCGTATTCTTCAACGGCAAAGCCGCTGATATTCGCAATGATACAGCCGCTGTAGATGCGCCGGAGCGCCGGCACTTTTTCCCGCACGAGCGCATCCGCCCCAGGGTTCTGGAGGCCGACTGAGTTGAGCATTCCGGCTTCGCATTCGGCTATGCGCGGTGTGGGATTTCCGAAGCGCGGCTCCAGCGTGGTGCCTTTCAGGGAAATGCCGCCGAGCACATTGAGGTCGAAGCTGTCTGCGAGTTCCAGCCCGAAGCCAAAAGTGCCGCTCGCAGGAATCACCGGGTTCTTCAGGTGGATGCCGCAAAGCTTTGTGGACAGGTCCCTTACCATATTATGTCCTCCTTTTTGAACACGGGCCCGTCGGCGCAGACGCGCTTCGGCCCGCGGGCGGTTTCGATGCTGCATCCGTAGCAGAATCCGGCTCCGCAGCCCATCCTTTCCTCCATGCTCACTTCGCCCGTGCCACGGACGGCTCCGCAGATGGCCCTGAGCATGGGCTTAGGCCCGCAGGCATAGAAGTAGTCGTAAGACAAGTTCTTGATTCTAAGCACGTCCGTGACAAAGCCCCTGGTACCGGCGGTGCCGTCCAGCGTGGCGATGAAGACCGTGGCATTAAGATTCTTGAAGTCCTCCTCAAGAATAATTTCCTCCGCCGTGTTGAATCCCAGGACCACGGTAGTCTCCTTCCCCTGGGCGCAGAGTTCCTTGGCCAGGAGGTAGAGCGGGGCGGCGCCCACGCCCCCTCCGAGCAACAGGGCCTTCGAGCGGCAGGCGTCGATGTCGAAGTTGTTGCCCAGGCCGGTCAGTGCGCTGAGTATGTGGCCGGGCTGCATCTTCGACATGGCCTCCGTGCCTTCGCCCACGACCTTATAGACCAGTGTGAGCGTGTCACAGTCGCAGTCGTGGACCGAAATGGGCCTCCTGAGGAACTTGCCGGGCAGGGCTATCTGCACGAATTCGCCGCTGCCGCGTATGCCGGACGTGTCGCCGGACAACTTCATCCGGAAGGTCCGGGGCGCGATTCCTGCATTTTCCAGCACCGTGAAGGAGACTTCTTTCATTTGTATTCGGCGTCTATCGTGGACACGGTGAAACTGATTTCCTCCAGTACGTCGAGGAGCACGCGGACGGTCTCCAGCGAGGTGAAGGTGGTGATGTTGTTCTCCACGGCGCAGCTGCGGATGTCGTAGCCGTCGAGGTGGGAGGACTTTTGGTTGAGGTCTATCGTGTTGATGACGTAGCTGACGTGGCCTTTGCGGAGACTACGGAAGATGTCGTCGCTGCCTTCGCTTAGCTTGTGGAGTGTGCGGGTGCGCAGGCCGTGCTCCTTGAGGAAGCGGGCGGTGCCGCTCGTGGCCTCCAGGTTGAAGCCCAGGTCGTAGAATCGGTGTATCAGCGGGAGGGCCTCCTCCTTGTCCTTGTCGGCGAGGGTCACCAGCACCGTGCCGTAGGGGCGAACCTCCATGCCGGAAGCCTGCAGCGACTTGTAGAGGGCGCGGGTAAGCGTCTTGTCGTAGCCTATGGCCTCGCCGGTGGATTTCATTTCGGGGGAGAGGTAGGAGTCTATGCCCTTGATCTTTCCGAATGAGAACGCCGGGGTCTTGACGAAGTGGCGCTTGCGCTCGGGGAAGTAAACCTCCGTAATGCCTTGTTCCTTAAGGGAATGCCCCAGCATTACGCGGGTGGCTATCTTGGCGATCGGTATGCCGGTGGACTTGGAAATGAACGGCACGGTGCGCGAGGAGCGAGGGTTGACCTCGATCACGTAGACGTCGTCGTTGCTGTCCACTATGAACTGGATGTTGAACAGGCCCTTGATTCCTATGGCGCGGCCCAGCTGCACGGTGTCGTCGATGATCTGCTTTTTGACCTTTTCGCTGAGGCTGAAGGAAGGATAGACGCTGATGCTGTCGCCGGAATGGATTCCGGTGCGCTCCACGTGCTCCATGATGGCGGGGATGAAAACGTCCTCGCCGTCGCATATGGCGTCCACTTCGGTCTCACGTCCCATTATGTAATGGTCCACAAGCACCGGTGAATCTTCATTCACCTCCACGGCGTTTGCCAGGTAGTGGCGGAGCATCTCCTCGTTGCCCACTATCATCATCGCGCGTCCGCCGAGCACGAAGCTGGGACGCACCAGCACGGGATAGCCTATGTCCGCAGCAGCCCGAACGCCGTCCTCGACGTTGGTGACGGCCTTGGCCTTCGGCTGGGGTATGCCGGTCTTGCGGAGGATCGCCTCGAAGAGCTTGCGGTCCTCGGCGTTGTCGATGGCCTGCAGGTCCGTGCCGATGAGAGGCACGTCGAACTCGGAGAGGGGAGCCGCCAGGTTGATGGCAGTCTGGCCTCCGAGGGTCACGATGACGCCTTCCGGCTGCTCGAGGCGTATGACGTTCATGACGTCTTCAGCCGTCAGCGGCTCGAAATAGAGCTTGTCGGAAATGCTGTAGTCGGTGGAGACCGTCTCGGGGTTGTTGTTGATGATGATGGCCTCGAAACCTGCCTCGCGTATGGCTTGGATGGCGTGGACGGTGGAATAGTCGAACTCCACGCCCTGGCCTATGCGGATGGGCCCGGAGCCGAGCACGAGTATCTTCCTGCGGTCGCTGCGTATGGACTCGTTCTCCTCTTCGTAGGTGGAGTAGAAATAGGGCACATAGGTCTCGCGCTCGCCGGCGCAGGAGTCAATCATCTTGTAGACCGGCCTGATGCCGTACGATTCGCGCAGCCTGATTACGTCGGTCTCGCTCATGCCGCGGACCTGGCCTATGTACTTGTCGCCGAAGCCCATGCGCTTGACTTTGCGCAACAGCCCGGAGTCCAGTTCGGGCGCCGCTGCGAGCTCCCTTTCGAGGCGGACTATGTTGTAGATCTTCTCCAGGAAGAGAAGGTCTATCTTGGTGCGGTCGTAGATACGGGAAAGGTCGATCCGCAGGCGGAGAAGCTGGGCGATGGCGTAATACCGGTCGTCGGTGGGCTTGCAGATGTAGTCCAGAAGGCGTTCGGCGCTCCAGTCGTCGAATTTCTTGCTGTAGAGGTGGCAGCAGCCGTTTTCCAGGGAACGCATCGCCTTCAGGAAGCTTTCCTCAAGGGTGCGGCCTATGCTCATGACCTCGCCGGTGGCCTTCATCTGGGTGCCGAGTTCGTTGGACGCTTCGGTGAACTTGTCGAAGGGGAAGCGCGCCACCTTGGCCACCACGTAGTCGATGGCGGGCTCGCAGCAGGCGGGAGCGCCGGCGATGGTGATTTCGTCCAGGGTGAGTCCAACGGCGATCTTCGCTGTCACGCGGGCTATGGGGAAGCCGCTGGCCTTCGATGCGAGGGCCGATGAACGCGACACGCGGGGGTTCACTTCGATGAGGTAGTACTTGAACGACAGCGGATCGAGCGCGAACTGCACGTTGCAGCCGCCCGCGATGCCGAGGGCGCGTATGAGCTTCAAGGCGGAGTCACGCAGGAGCTGGTACTCCTTGTCCGTCAGCGTCTGTGCCGGAGCGACCACCATGGAATCACCGGTGTGGATGCCCACGGGGTCGACGTTCTCCATGCTGCACACGGCTATGGCGGTGTCTGCTGAGTCGCGCATCACCTCGAATTCTATCTCCTTGTAGCCCTTGATGCTCTTTTCGACCAGCACCTGGTGGACGGGGGAGATGGCGAGGGCGTTGCGCATAAGGTCGCGCAGTTCCTCCTCATCGTCGGCAAAACCGCCGCCCGTGCCGCCCAGGGTGAAGGCGGGACGAAGGATCACAGGATAGCCTATCTCAGCGGCCACACGCACGCCGTCCTCTATGCTGTAGCAGATTTCCGACGGAATCACGGGCTCGCCTATGCTGATGCAGAGCTCCTTGAACTTCTCGCGGTCTTCGGCTTTCTCGATGCCGTCGAGGGTGGTGCCGAGAATCTCCACGCCGCACTCGTCCAGCACTCCCTTGCGCGCCAGCTGCACGGCCAGGTTGAGGCCGGTCTGTCCGCCGAGCCCGGGCACTATCGCGTCGGGGCGCTCGTAGCGTATGATCTTGGCTATGTACTCAAGTTTGAGCGGCTCCATATACACCTTGTCGGCGAGTTGGGTGTCGGTCATTATGGTCGCCGGGTTGGAGTTGACCAGAATCACTTCGTAGCCCTCTTCCTTGAGCGCCAGTCAGGCCTGGGTACCGGCATAGTCGAATTCGGCGGCCTGTCCGATGACGATAGGACCTGATCCTATCACCATAACTTTGCGGATGTCAGTTCTTCTGGGCATTTTTCTGGTCCTCCATCATTTTAATGAACTTGTCAATTATGGGCATGAAATCGTGGGGCCCCGGGCCGGCTTCGACCTGGAACTGGCAGCCCAGTACACGGTCTTCGGCATTTTCGAAGCCCACCACATACCCTTCCGGTACAGTCGCGTGGGTGGCGGTCAGTCCGGTGCCTTCCACGGAGGGGAAGCACCAGGTCTGGTTCAGAACGGCGATGCCGATGCGGCCGCTCTGAAGGTCGCGGACCGGGTGGTCGCCGTGGATGCCGCAGCCCAGGCGCTCGGCTTTCGCGCCATATTCTACGCCAATGATTTCCTGCCCCAGGCCGATTCCCAGCACGGGGCGGCGGCCCTTGAACTCGCGGTAGAGCTTGGCGAGCCCGGGCACGTCGAGCACGCTGTCGGGGCCGTTGGACAGGAGGATTCCGTCGGGATTGTAGGAAAGCACGGACTCGGCGGGAGTGTCGTAAGGCACGATGACCACGTTGCATCCCTTTGCGGTCAGCAGACGGAGCACGGAGTGCTTGATGCCGTAGTCCACGGCCACTACCTGGTAGAGGTGGCCGGGGGTGCGGGTGAGCCAGCGCTTGCGGCAGCTCACCTTCGGCACCCAGCTTTCGTGGCGGGGGGCTTCGGCAATGAGCTTAAGCGCTTCTTCTAAAGGCATTTCCTCTTCGACGAGGGCGGCCATGGGCCTGCCGAGCCCGCGTATGACCTTGGTCAGTCTGCGGGTGTCGATTCCGCTCAGGCAGGGGATTCCGTGGTCTTCCATCTCCTCTTCGAGGGTCTTGGTCATACGGAAATTGCTCGGGGTGTCGCAGCATTCGCGCACCACTATCCCTCCGATGTTGGGGAACTTGGACTCGAAATCCTCGTCGGTGATACCGTAGTTGCCTATCAGGGGATAGGTCATGACCACAATCTGCCCGGCGTAGGACGGGTCCGAGACAATTTCCTGGTAGCCCACGACGGACGTGTTGAAAACGATTTCGCAGACGCTTCTGCAGTCCGCTCCGAATCCCACGCCGTGGAATTCCATGCCGTTTTCAAGAACCAGTTTTTTCTTTGGACGAATCATATACTAAATAACCGTTATAAAATGTCTTTTCAATCTTGCCGGTGACTTCCATGCCGTCGAAGGGCGTGGAGCGCCCTTTGGAAAGGAAGGTGCTGCTGTCGATACGGCCCGGGGCATACGGGTCGATGAGGCATATGTCGGCCCTTTCGCCGGGGCGCAGGGCGCCGCCGAGGCGGAAGATGCGCCTGGGGCCATCGCAGAGGGCTTCCAGCAGCCTGCCGAGGCTTATCCTGCCGGTGCGCACCAGGCAGGTGTTGAGCACCGGGAAGGCGGTCTCCAGCCCCACGATGCCCATGGCGCTGCCCTCCAGACCGCGGCCCTTCTGCTCTGCGGTGTGGGGAGCGTGGTCAGTCGCAATCGCGTCGATTGTGCCGTCCCGCAGGCCTTCGATCAGGGCCTCGCGGTCAGCTGCCGTGCGTAGGGGAGGGTTCATCTTGAAGCGTCCGTCTTCCTGCATGTCGTCCTCGCAGAGGGTCAGGTAATGGGGCGCGGTCTCGCAGGTGACGCGTACGCCGCGTGCCTTGGCTTCGCGTATCAGTTCCACGCTCTTTGCCGTGGATATGTGGCATACGTGGTAGCGGCAGCCGGTTTCTTCGCAAAGACGCAGGTCCCTTTCTATCTGCTTCCATTCGCTCTCGGAGCAGATGCCCCGGTGGCCATGTCCGGCGCACCAGCGGCCGTCGTGGATATATCCGCCATTCAGCAGGGTGTCGTCTTCGCAGTGTGCGGCGATTATGCAGTCTTCGCGGGCGGCGAGCTCCATCGCCCGGCGCATCATGGCTTCACTCTGTACGCCGGAGCCGTCGTCGGAGAATGCTGCACAGCTCTTTTTCAGTGCCGCCATATCGACGAGCTGGGTGCCTTTGCGGCCGGTGGTTATGGAACAGTAGGGGAGCACTTCGATGCGGGCGTCGCGCCCGATGATGTCCAGTTCGGCCTGCAGGTGCTCCGGAGAATCGGGCACAGGGTCGAGGTTGGGCATGGCGCAGACAGTTGTGTAGCCGCCGCGGGCTGCGGCGAGGGAACCTGTCAGTATCGTTTCTTTTTCGGGGGCCCCGGGTTCGCGGAAATGGACGTGGATGTCGGCGAATCCGTAGCTGAGGAGCATGCCGCCTCCGTCCATGGTGGGAACGCCTTCGGGGGCGTGGATTCCAAGAGCGGCGATGCGCCCGTCCTCTATCAGCACGGAATCCTCTCCTGATAGAGTGAACACGTTGTATATGAATAAATTATCTTTCATCCACAACGCTTGTGTTCATTTCTGTGCACATTTGTGCAAAGATACGAAAAAGAGGTGGAATATTGAAAAAATTTTATTAACAACCAGCTGTGGATAAATATTGCATTTTTTCTTGTCTTGTGTGGACCGAAAAGATTAACTTTGTAGCCTAGTGTATACGTCTATGAAATCTGATCAAGTTCCAATGAAAGTAGGAGTGCTGATGGGATCCAAAAGCGACTGGGGCGTCATGTCCGCCGCTTGTGAGATCCTGGAAGAGTTCGGTGTGCCGTATGAGAAAAAGGTCCTGAGCGCGCATCGCACGCCCGCGGAATTTATGGAATATATGACCGGCGCGCGCGACCGCGGCCTATGCTGCGTGATCGCCGGAGCCGGCGGGGCGGCGCACCTCCCTGGAATGGCTGCGGCCCTGACCACGCTGCCCATCATTGGCGTACCGATCAAGAGCGCCGCTCTGAACGGTCTTGACTCCCTGCTGTCGATAGTTCAGATGCCGTCCGGTATACCTGTAGCGACCATGGCCATCGACGGTGCACGCAACGCAGGCCTATACGCCGTGGCCATACTCGCCCTCCGTGATTCGGACCTGCAGTGCCGCCTGGAGGCCTTCCGGAAAAAACAGTCAGATAAAGTCTTGCAGTCAGAACTTTAGGCAATGGACATACATCGCATCTACGTAGAAAAGTATTCGGAGTTTCAGGTTGAGGCAAGGAGCCTCCGCGACGAATTCAACGAAAACCTTTCTCTGGGACTGCGTTCCCTGAGGTTAATCAACGTCTATGATCTCTTCGGCTTCAGCGACTCCCTCCTGGAGGCCTGCCGCTACACCGTTTTCGGCGAGCGTGTGACCGACTGCGTGTCTGATTCCTGCCCGCTCGAAGGCCACAAGTACCTGGCTGTGGAATACATCCCCGGCCAGTTCGACCAGAGGGCATCTTCGGCCGTCGACTGCGTCCACCTCATCGACCCCGACGCCGACGTGGAGATACGCTCCTCGCGCCTTCTGATCTTTGATCCCGACATTTCCGACGAAGCGCTCGCGGCCATACGCCACTACTTCATCAACGGCGTGGAATGCCGCGAGAAAGACCTGTCACGGCTGGAGGCGCCCGGGCGTGCGGAGGTGCGGCCGATGGCTTCGCTGGACGGTTTCCTGGAACTGGACGACGCCGCTCTTGCCCCGTTCTGCCGGAAGTGGGGGCTCGCGATGAACGAAGACGACCTGCGCGAGGTCCTGCGCTACTTCAGGCTCGAAGGGCGCAACCCCACGGAGACCGAACTCCGCATACTGGACACCTACTGGAGCGACCACTGCCGCCATACCACATTCACCACCCAGCTCGACCGCATCTCCGTAGAAGATTCATTCATCAAGCCTGCGGTCGAAGCCTCTCTCGAGGAATTCCGTGCCGTGCGCAGGGAGCTCGGGCGGGAAGACAAGCGCTTCTGCCTGATGGAACTTGCGACCATCGGGGCCAGGTGCCTGCGGAAACGCGGCCTGCTCGACGACCTGGAGCAGAGCGAAGAAAACAATGCCTGCAGCATATACGTCGATGTGGACGTGGACGGCCGTACCGAGAAATGGCTGCTCCAGTTCAAGAACGAGACACATAATCACCCCACCGAGATAGAGCCTTTCGGTGGTGCGTCGACCTGCCTGGGCGGCGCCATACGCGACCCGCTTTCCGGGCGCGCCTACGTTTATCAGGCTATGCGCGTCACCGGCGCGGGCGACATCCGCCGCAGCGTGGCGGAGACTCTTCCTGGCAAGCTCCCGCAGCGCGTCATCAGCCGCAAGGCGGCCGCCGGCTACTCCAGCTACGGCAACCAGATAGGCCTTGCGACCACCCACGTTCGCGAAATCTACCACGAAGGCTACACAGCCAAGCGCCTCGAAGTCGGCGCTGTGGTCGGGGCCGTACGTGCCGCAGACGTGCGCCGTGAGAGCCCGGCTCCCGGTGATGTCATACTTCTGCTGGGCGGCCGCACCGGACGCGACGGCATAGGTGGCGCGACCGGCTCTTCCAAGAGCCACACCGGCACTTCCCTCGAGACCGCCGGCAGCGAGGTCCAGAAGGGCAACGCGCCCGAGGAGCGCAAGCTCCAGCGACTCTTCCGCCGGCCGGAAGCGACCCGCCTTATCAAGAAATCCAACGACTTCGGCGCCGGCGGCGTGAGCGTTGCCATCGGCGAACTTGCCCCCGGGCTGGACATCCACCTGGAACGCGTGCCCGTCAAATATTCCGGCCTGAATGCTACCGAGCTTGCCATCAGCGAGTCCCAGGAGCGCATGGCCGTGGTCGTGGCGGCTTGCGACCGCGCTGAATTCGAACGCCTCGCAAGAGCTGACAACATAGAGGTCACGCAGGTGGCGGAGGTCACGGACAGCGGCCGCATGCGCATGTATAACGGTACCGCGCTGGTGGCTGACCTGCGCCGCGATTTCATCGACAGCGCCGGCGCAGCGCACCATTCCGAAGCCGTCGTGCCCGCCGTGGAGCGGCGCGATCCGTTCGCCGCCGAGCCGGCTGGTGCTGACCTGAAGGCGCGTATGCTCAGCCTCATGAAACTGCCGAACGTGGCCTCTCAGAGGGGCATGGTGGAGATGTTCGACTCCACGATAGGCCGGTCTACTGTCCTTATGCCCTACGGCGGAGTGACCCAGGGCACAGAGTCCCAGGTCTCCGTTCAGAAATTCCCCGTGGACGGCACCACCGGCACCGCCAGCATGATGGCCTTCGGCTTCAACCCCGACCTGAGCAGCTGGAGCCCCTACCACGGGGCCGCCTACGCCGTGGTCGAGGCCTGCGCCAAGGTGGTTGCAGCGGGAGGGGACTGGTCGCGCATGCGCTTCTCCTATCAGGAATATTTCGAGCGCCTTGGAAGCGACCCGCGCCGCTGGGGCAAGCCCCTGGCCGCCCTTCTAGGTGCCCTGCGCATGCAGCTTGCCCTCGGCCTGCCTTCCATTGGCGGCAAGGATTCGATGAGCGGCAGCTTCGAGAATCTTGACGTGCCTCCGACCCTTATCGCTTTCGGAATAACGCCGGTGAAAGTTTCCGACGTGATTTCTCCGGAATTCAAGTGGGACGGCAACCGCATTTATCTTGTCCGGCACACGCCCCTGGAGGACTATATGCCGGACACCGGAAGGCTGCGCCGCTGCTGGGATTTCGTCCACAGCCACATCCAGTCGGGCGACATAGTGTCCGCGTGGGCAGCAGGTTTCGGCGGAGTGGGCGAGGCGCTTGCAAAGATGAGCTTCGGCAACCGTTTCGGCGCTAGCGTAAAGATAGATGAATCAGACCTTTACAGGCTCTCCTACGGCTCCATAGTGGTCGAGTCCTGCGTGCCGCTTGACGATCCGCTTGCGGAGTATCTCGGTGTCGTGACCGACGGCGAGGACGGCCTGCTGCGCATCAACGGGACACGCGTCCAGATCGACGCCCTTGAAGATGCCTCCAATTCGGTCTACAACCGCATCTATCCGCAGGAGGCCGTGCCTCAGCAGCCCGCACCTATCCATGTCAAAGCCCCTGCCCCGCGCAAGTTCAAATATCCCGGCGCTCCCGTCGAGCGTCCACTGGTCTATATTCCGGTGTTCCCCGGCACCAACTGCGACTACGACACCGCCAAAGCCTTCCGCGCCGCCGGAGCCGAGGTGCGCAGCGAGGTGTTCCGCAACCTGGATCCGGGCGACGTGCGCGACTCCATAGCTGCCATGGCTAAGTCCATCTCGGAGTGCCACATACTCGCGCTTGCCGGTGGCTTCTCCGCAGGCGACGAGCCGGACGGCAGCGGCAAGTTTATCGCGTCCGTGCTTTGCAACAGCGTGATTTCAGCCGAGATAGACAAGCTTATCGCAAGGGGCGGTTTAATACTCGGCATCTGCAACGGTTTCCAGGCCCTGGTCAAGAGCGGCCTGCTGCCTTATGGCAAGGCAGGCTCTGTGACACGCGAGTCGCCGACACTTTTCCGCAACGACATCAACCGCCACGTCTCGCGCCTGGTTACTACGCGCGTATCCTCGGTCAACTCTCCCTGGCTAGCCGGTTTCAAGATTGGCGACCATCACACCATAGCCGTGAGCCACGGCGAAGGCAAGTTCGTGGTCGGCGAGGAGATGGCCCGCAAGCTTTTCGAGAACGGTCAGGTGGCATTCCAGTACGCCGACGGCACCAATCCGAACGGCTCCTGGTACGACATTGAGGGTATCGTGAGTCCGGACGGGCAGATACTCGGAAAGATGGGACATTCCGAGCGCTATGAGCGCGGGGTGTTCAAAAATATTGAGGAAGAACTCAGTCAGCCAATTTTCAGCAACGCAGTCAAATACTTTCAGCACAAGTAATTATGGAAAAGCGTGAAATTCTTTTCGACGGTAACGAGAAGCACGTCTTCGCAACGGACAACCCTGACCTGGTGATTTTCCGCTACAAGGATGTCACTGTGGCCTACAACAATGTCAAGCGTGCGCGCTTCCCCGGCAAAGGCATTCTGGACAACCAGATTTCCGCCATGCTGCTCAATTACCTCAACCGCAACGGGGTGGAGACCCACTTCGTGGAGAAACTCGACGACAGGGAGCAGCTGTGCCGCAAGATTGAGATCATTCCTCTTGAGGTGGTGTACCACAACCGCATAGCCGGCACCCTGGCCTCCAGGCTCGGCGTCGCTGACGGCTTCAAGCCCGGCAACATAATAGTCGACCTGTGCTACAACAACGACGAACTCGGCGACCCCCTCGTGAACCAGGACCAGGCGGTTGCACTGAACCTTGCGACATACGAAGAGCTGGAGAAGATGTTCAGCATAGCCAGGAAGGCCGGCGAGCTCCTGACAAAGCTTTTCCACGAAGCCGGGATAGAGCTGGTCGACGCCAAACTGGAGTTCGGCCGCGCTTCCGACACGGGTGCCATCATCATCTCCGATGAAATCAGCCCCGACACCTGCCGCCTCTGGGACGAAGAGACAGGGGAGCGGCTCGACAAGGACTGCTTCCGCCTCGACCTGTGCGACGTGGCGGAGGCCTATGCCAAAGTACTTGACAAGTTGAATTCAATAAAGATCAAATAAAATGGGCGTACTGGGAGTTTACGGCGTCAAGGGCGCATCCACACTTTTGTATTACGGTCTCCACAACCTGCAGCACCGCGGCCAGGAGGGCGGCGGCATTGCCACTTTCGACGCTGACGGCGTGTCCCACCGTTACCGCGGCCTGGGACTGCTGAACGAGGTATTCACCAACGGCGAAGTGGGCGAGCTGAAGGGCGACATGGGCATAGGCTGCGTCAAGTATGCCAACGTGTCCAAGAGCGGACTCGACAACGTGGGCCCGCTGTTCTTCCGCCACCGCACCGGCGACTTTGCCGTGGCGGGTGACGGCAATCTCGTGAATGCCAAACAGATAGCGGACTATCTGGAGAAGCGCGGAACCATATTCCAGACCGACACCGACGCCGAGCTGCTGGCCCACCTCATCAAGAAGAACTCCAACGAGGACAGGGTGGGCAACATAGTCAAGGCGCTGAACATGATGGAAGGAGGATTCACTTTCATCATCCTGACCAGGAACCGCATGTACGCCTGCCGCGACAAATACGGCATCAAGCCGCTCTGCATAGGTAAGATAGGAGACGGATACGTGGTCAGCAGCGAGTCCTGCGCCTTCGAGATCATGGGCGCCGAGTTCATACGCGACGTGCGTCCGGGAGAGATAGTGTCTGTGGATGCGAAGGGATTGCGCAGCACGTTGTATTCAAATTACTGCCGGTACCGCATGTGCGCGATGGAGTACATCTACTTCGCCCGCCCCGACAGCGACATCGATGGATGCAACGTCCATGCCTACCGCAAGGAAGCCGGGCGAAGGCTCTACCGTGAATGCCCGGTCGAGGCCGACATGGTGGTGGGCGTACCCGAATCCAGCCTGAGTGCGGCCATGGGCTACAGCGAGGAGAGCGGCATCCCCTACGAGATGGGGCTGGTCAAGCACAAATACGTCGGCCGTACTTTCATCGAGCCCGTGCAGTCGATGCGCGAACTGGGCGTGAAGATGAAACTGTCGCCCGTGCGCAGCATAGTGAAGGGCAAGCGCATCGTGCTGGTGGACGACTCTATTGTGCGCGGTACCACGTCCCTGAAGATAGTCCGCCTGCTTCGTGAGGCAGGGGCCAGCGAGGTCCACGTCCGCATCGCGAGCCCGATGATGCGCTTCACCTGCCATTACGGTGTGGACACATCCACGCCCGAGGAGCTGCTCTGCTCCCACAGAACTCTTGAAGAGGCCCGCCGTGCCATAGGCGCCGATTCCCTCGGCTACTTGAGTCCGGAATCTACCCGTGACTCCTGCTTCGGGTGCGCGGACCCCTGCCAGGCATGCTTCACAGGGGAATATCCCACTTTGTTGTACGATGAAACTGATGAATGATTATGGCCAAGACTTATGAAAACGCAGGCGTGAACCTGGAGGCCGGCTACGAGGTCGTCCGGCGTATCAAGCAGCATGTGGCGTCCACCGCCCGCACGGGTTCTATGGGCAATATAGGTTCGTTCGGCGGCATGTTCGACCTCTCCGCGCTGGGCCTTAAGGAGCCGGTGCTGGTCAGCGGCACCGACGGTGTGGGCACCAAACTCAAGATAGCGTTTGCCCTCGACAAACACGACACCATTGGCATCGACGCCGTGGCGATGTGCGTCAACGACGTGCTGGCCCAGGGCGCTGAGCCGCTGTTCTTCCTCGACTACGTTGCGCTGGGGCACAACGAACCGGCCAAGGTCGAGGCCATCGTGGCCGGCGTTGCCGAAGGCTGCCGCCAGGCGGGCTGCGCGCTCGTGGGCGGCGAGACGGCCGAGATGCCGGGAATGTACGGCGGCGGCGAATACGACATAGCCGGCTACACAACCGGCGCCGTGGAGAAGTCGAAACTGATAGATGGCTCCAAGGTTGAGGTGGGAGACGTGCTGGTAGGAATCGCCTCCAGCGGAGTCCACTCCAACGGCTTCAGCCTGGTGCGCAAGATAGTCGCCGACGCCGGCCTAAGCTACACCGACTGCATCCCGGAATTCGGCGGCAGGCGCCTCGGTGACGTGCTGCTGACCCCGACAAGGATATACGTGAAGCCCGTCCTGGATGTGATACGCAACTGCAATGTCCACGGCATCAGCCACATAACCGGCGGCGGCTTCGACGAAAACATACCACGCGTGCTAAAGCCCGGCCAGGGCATCAGCGTGCAGGAGGGAAGTTGGGAGATACTGCCGGTGTTCCGCTTCCTGGAGCGCCTCGGCGGCGTGCCGCACAGGGAAATGTTCAATATCTTCAACATGGGCATAGGCATGGTCATCGTCCTCGCCCCCTCCGAAGCGGACAAGGCGATAGAGATCCTCTCCGCCCACGGCGAGAAAGCCACCGTCATCGGCCGCGTCACCCCCACCCCCGGTGTTGTCATTCAGTAGCCTGAACGAACCTGTTAAACTGATCCCACCTGTCATTCTGAACGAAGTGAAGAATCTAAAACAAATAGCAGTATTCGCCAGCGGCACCGGCACCAACTTCGAGGCCATCGCCAAGGCCTGCGAGGACGGCCGCATAGCCGCGCAGGTCGCCCTAATGGTCTGCGACAAGCCAGGCGCCGAGGTCGAGCATCGCGCCCGTCGCCACGGCATCCCGGCCTTCGTATTCTCGCCCCGCAGCTACGCCTCCAAGGCGGACTTTGAGCGTGAGATCGTCACGCGCCTCGACGCCGCCGGCGTCTCCCTCGTGTGCCTTGCCGGCTACATGCGGCTGATAGGGCCGACCCTGCTGGACGCCTACCGCGGCCGCATCATCAACATCCACCCGTCGCTGCTGCCCGCCTTCAAGGGCGCCCACGCCGTCGAGGATGCCGTCGCCTACGGCGTCAAGGTCTTCGGCATCACCATCCACTATGTCGACGAAACCCTCGACGGCGGCCCCATCATCGCCCAGCGCGCCTTCCCCTACGAAGGCTCCGACCCCGCCGAAGTCCACCGCCTCGGCCAGATCATAGAACATCAACTGTATATAGAAACTATTCAAAAAATAATAGATGAGAGCATTAGTAAGTGTCAGTGACAAGAGTGGAGTCGTGGATTTTGTGAAGGGACTGAAGGACCTCGGATGGGAAATAATAGCCACCGGGGGAACACAAAAAATGTTGGAAGAAGCCGGCGTGAAGACGACGGGAATCAGCCAGGTTACCGGTTTTCCTGAAATCTGCGACGGCAGAGTCAAAACCCTCCATCCCAAAGTCCACGGCGCCCTCCTCGCCCGCCGCGACGTTCCCGGGCACATGGAAGCCTTGAAACAGAACGGCATAGGCCTCATAGACCTCGTCTGCGTCAACCTCTATCCTTTTGCGAAAACCATCGCGAAGGAAGGCGTCACCATGGAAGAAGCCGTCGAGAACATAGATATCGGCGGCCCCTCCATGCTCCGCAGCGCTGCAAAGAACTGGCGCGACGTCACCGTGGTCTGCGATCCCTCCGACTACGGCCGCATACTATCCGAATTGAAGCAGAACGGCACTACCACACCCCGGACCCGTCTAGAACTCTCCGCCAAGGCCTACACCCACACAGCCGAATACGACTGCCGCATAGCCGCCTACATGCGCGCCCAGGCCGGCCTCCCCGAGCGGATGTTCCTCGAATATGAGCTGAAGCAGCCCCTCCGCTACGGCGAAAATCCCCACCAGCAGGCCTCCTTCTATGCCGCCATGCAGCCGGAGCCATACTCCCTCGCCACGTCCCGGCAGATCCAGGGCAAGGAGCTGTCCTACAACAATATACAGGATGCTAACGCAGCATTGAACGTGCTCCGCGACTTCGCCGAACCGTTCTGCCTTGCGCTCAAGCACATGAATCCTTGCGGCGCTGCCGTTGGCAAGACTATAGAAGCAGCCTGGCAGGCGGCGTATGAAGCCGACAAGGTCAGCATCTACGGCGGCATAGTCGGCGTGAACCGCGAGCTGACCGCCGAAGTGGCCCTCGGCATGAAGCCCATCTTCCTCGAAATCGTAATAGCCCCCTCATTCACCCCCGAGGCACTGGAAATACTCGCCTCCAAGAAGAACCTCCGTGTCCTTCAGGTGGATATGACCCCAAGCGAGGGACCTGTGCGGCAGTTCGTCGGAGTCAACGGCGGGATGCTGGTCCAGCAGCTTGACACGCAGGTCGAGGCCGCTGAGTCGTTCCGCTGTGTGACCGAAAAGACTCCCGACAAGTCGCAGCTTGCCGACCTCGAATTCGGCTGGAAGATAGTCAAGCACGTCAAATCCAACGCCATAGCCGTGGTCCGTGACGGCCACACGGTGGGCATAGGAGCAGGGCAGACCAACCGTGTCGGCTCCGCCCATATAGCCCTTGAGCAGGCCCGTGAGGCCGGCTTCACCGATGGTCTCATCCTTGCCTCCGACGGCTTCCTGCCTTTCGCCGACACCGTGGAACTGGCGGCCCAATACGGAGTCGCTGCCATCGTGCAGCCCGGCGGCAGCATAAGGGACGAAGAGTCCGTGGCAAAGGCGAACGAGCTCGGCATTCCGATGATATTCACTGGTGTACGTCATTTTAAGCACTGATATGAAAGTACTTGTCATAGGTTCCGGCGGCCGCGAGCACGCCATTGTGGATGCCCTTTCGCGTTCGGCGAAGGTTTCCAAGATCTACTGTGCCCCCGGCAATGCCGGCATAGCGGCGCATGCGGAATGTGTGCCCATTAAAGACACTGATGTGGAGGGCCTGAAGGATTTTGCTCTCGGGAAGGGGATTGACCTGACGGTCGTGGGCCCTGAAGCGTCGCTCTCGGCCGGAGTCGCGGACGTGTTCCGTGCCGCAGGGCTGCGCATCTTCGGCCACAGCGCCGCCGCCACCCGCATCGAGAGCAGCAAGGAATTTGCCAAGCAGCTGATGGCAAAATATGGCATCCCCACTGCAGCCTATCGCAGTTTTTCCGATTTCGGGGAGGCGCTCGAATATGTGAAGAGGCGTCCGCTGCCGGCAGTCCTGAAGTACGACGGGCTCGCGGCAGGCAAGGGCGTGGTCATAGCCGGCACGATGGAGGAGGCTGAAGCCGCCCTGCGCTCAATGCTGCTGGACCACAGTTTCGGACAGGGGAGAGTGGTGGTGGAAGACTTCCTGGAGGGCCCTGAATTTTCCTTCATGTGTTTTGTCAGCGGCGACGACGTGTATCCCATGCCGCTCTCGCAGGACCACAAGCGCGCCTTCGACGGTGACCTCGGCCCCAACACCGGCGGGATGGGGGCCTACACCGGCCTGCCGTTCATTACTGACGCCGACCGTGAGTTTGCCTACCAGGAAATAATGTGCAAGGCGGCTTCCGGGATGGTCTCCGAGGGCTGTCCGCTCTGCGGCGTGCTTTACGGTGGATTGATGAAAACCGCCGACGGCATCAAGGTGATTGAATTCAACGCCCGTTTCGGTGACCCTGAGACGGAGGTGGTGCTGCCGCTCCTGGATAGCGACGCGTTCGAGGTGTTCGACGCCGTGGCTTCCGGCCGTCCGGTGGAGGACCTCCGGTGGAGCGGGGACGTCACAATCGGCGTCGTGCTGGCCTCAAAGGGGTATCCGGGGCATTATGAAAAGGGTTTCCCCATCTCCGGACTCGACGGTCTGGACGCCCGCGTCTATCATATGGGAACCGCCTTGCGCGACGGCGGCTACGTGACCAACGGGGGCCGCGTGCTAATGCCCGTGTGCCGTGCCGCCACCCTCTCCGCAGCCCGCGACCGCGTTTATGCCGCCGCCGCTGGTATTGTCTGCAATAATTTGTATTTTCGCACTGATATAGCACATCAAGCAATATGAAAGCTCTCGTATCAACCGATTTCCATTTTCCCGGCCAGGAATCCAAGTACACCGGAAAAGTCCGGGATGTCTACAGCCTCGACAACGGCTTCCTCGTGATGGTCGCCACTGACCGCATTTCCGCATTCGACGTGGTCCTTCCCGAGGGCATCCCCTGCAAGGGCCAGGTTCTCAATCAGATAGCCGCCGGTTTCCTCGACCTCACAGAAGATATTGTGCCCAACTGGAAGGTCGCCGTGCCCGATCCCATGGTCACTATTGGCTGGCGCTGCGAACCCTACAAAGTAGAAATGGTGGTCCGCGGCTACCTCGCAGGCCATGCATGGAGGGAGTACAAAGCCGGTAAGCGCACCCTGTGCGGCGTTGCCCTTCCCGAAGGGCTGAAGGAAAACCAGAAACTTCCGCAGCCCATCATCACCCCCACCACAAAGGCGGCAGAAGGCCACGACGAGGACATCAGCAAGGAAGAGATCATCGCCCGCGGCATAGTCCCGAAAGACGAATACGAGCAACTGGAGCGCTACACCCTGGCCCTGTTCCAAAGAGGTACGGAAATCGCCGCGAAGCGTGGCCTCATCCTGGTGGACACCAAGTATGAGTTCGGAAAAAAGGACGGCAGGATAATCCTGATGGACGAAATCCACACTCCCGACTCCTCACGTTACTTCTACGCCGATGGCTATGAGGAGCGGCTGGCAAAAGGGGAGCACCAGAAACAGCTTTCCAAGGAGTTCGTACGCGAGTGGCTGATGGCCGGCGGATTCCAGGGCAGGGAAGGGGAGAAGGTTCCCGAAATGACCCCCGAAGTGGTTGCCGGTATCACCGACCGCTACGTCGAGCTCTATGAGCATATTACCGGCGAAGAATTCCATCCGGCGGACTGCCCCGATGTCGCCGCGCGTATCGAAGCCAATATCAGGAAGTTTATAGACAAGCAAGCGATATGATTGAACGCTATTCCCGTAAGGTAATGCGGGACGTATGGACTGAAGAGAACAAGTTCGGCGCCTACCTGGAAGTTGAAATCCTCTCCTGCGAAGCCTGGAGCAAGCTTGGCGTGATTCCGGCGGAAGATGTGGAAAAAATACGGAAGAACGCCCGTTTTGAGGTCAGCCGCATTCAGGAGATAGAAGAACAGACCCGCCACGATGTGGTGGCATTCACCCGCGCCGTCAGCGAGAGTCTCGGCGATGAGCGCAAATGGGTCCACTACGGTCTCACTTCCACCGACGTCGTGGACACCGCCAACGGCTACCTGCTCAAGCAGGCCAACGCCATACTCCGCAAGGACCTGGAGGAATTCATGGAGGTGTTGCGCCGTCGTGCGCTCGAATTCAAGTCCACACCCTGCATAGGCCGCACCCACGGAGTCCATGCCGATATCACCAGCTTCGGCCTCAAATGGGCCCTGTGGTATGAGGAGATGAAACGCAACATGGAGCGTTTCCAGTATGCCGCCGCCGGGGTGGAAGCCGGCAAGATGAGCGGGGCCGTGGGCAATTTTGCCAACATTCCGCCGTACATACAAGACTTCGTGTGCGGGAAACTGGGGATAGAGAGTGCCCGCATATCCACCCAGGTTCTGCAGAGAGACCGCCACGCCTGCTATGTCGGCACGCTTGCACTCATCGCCTCCACCCTCGAGCAGATGGCGTTCGAGGTTCGCAATCTCCAGCGCACGGAAGTCCGTGAGGTCGAGGAGGCCTTCCGCAAGGGGCAGAAGGGTTCCAGCGCGATGCCGCACAAGCGTAACCCCATCAGCAGCGAGAACATATGCGGCTGCGCCCGCGTCATGCGCGGCTACATGGCCACTGCCTACGAAAACGTGGCCCTGTGGCATGAGAGGGACATTTCCCACTCCAGCACCGAGCGCATCGTCCTGCCTGACGCCACCGAACTGCTGGACTACATGCTCCAGCGTTTCAAGGGCATTCTGGATAACCTGGTGGTCTATCCTGAGACTATGCTGGCCAACATCTACCGCACCCGCGGCGTCATCTTCGCCCAGCGCGTGATGAATGCCCTGATTGCCAAGGGGATGTCCCGCGAGCAGGCCTACGACACCGTCCAGCCCATAGCAATGGAGGCATGGACACAGGACAAGGACTACAAGACGCTTCTCGAAGCCTCGGAGGCGGTTGGAAATAAATTATCCAGGGAAGAACTGGACAGTTGCTTTACCCTGGATTATTATTTCCGTAACGTCGACGAGATCTTCTACCGCGTAGGGATCTAGAGGACGACAGTGGCTTCGCGGTCGGGACCGACGGAGACGATCTTGATCCGGCAGCCGGTTTCTGCCTCGATGAAGGCCATATACTGTTTGAACGCCTCGGGGAAATCCTCGTAGCGGCGGAGGCCGCAGAGCGGGGTTTTCCATCCGGGGAATTCTTTATATACGGGCGTGACGTCCTTTCCTCCGTCGTAGGGGAAACTCTCGAGTATACGGTCTCCCTCCTTGTAGGCTACCGCCACCTTGATGGTGTCGAAGCCGTCCAGGACGTCGGATTTCATCATGATCAGGTCCGTCACGGCATTCATCATCACGGCATACTTGAGGGCCACCATGTCGAGCCAGCCGCAGCGGCGCGGACGGCCGGTGGTGGCTCCGTATTCGTGGCCTATGCAGCGAAGGCGTTCGCCGTCGGCGTCGAAAAGTTCGGTCGGGAAAGGGCCGCTGCCCACGCGGGTGCAGTAGGCCTTGAATATGCCGTAGATGGAACCGACGCGGCTGGGCGCTACACCGAGACCGGTGCACACTCCCGCCGACAGCGTGCTGGAGGAAGTGACGTAGGGATATGTGCCGAAGTCTATGTCCAGAAGCGAGCCCTGGGCGCCTTCCGCCAGGATTGGTACGCCTTCGTCAAGGGCCTTGTTTACATAGATTTCGCTGTCTATGAATGGGAAGCGCCTGAGTTCTTCCACCGCCTTGAACCACTGCTGCTCGTAGGCGTCGAAATCGAAGGGGGACTCGTATGCGGGATACTGCTGAAGCAGCTGCATGTGGCGTTGCTTGCGGGCCTCATAGAACTCACGGTAGTCTGGCTGGAGAAGGTCTCCGACGCGCAGGCCGTGGCGGCCCGTCTTGTCGGCGTAGGCCGGTCCTATGCCCTTCAGGGTGGAACCTATCTTGGACTTGCCCATGGCGCTTTCGCTGGCGGCGTCCAGGGCCCTGTGGGTGGGCAAAATGAGGTGCGCGCGCTTGGAGATGAACAGTTTCTTGTCCACGTCCACGCCCATCGCTTCGATCTTTGAAATTTCATCCATAAAGATGACGGGATCTATGACCACACCGTTGCCGATGATGTTCACTGTCCCTTCGCGGAAGATGCCGGACGGGACGGTGTGCAGCACGAAGCTGTCTCCGTCGAACACCAGTGAATGCCCTGCGTTCGGACCTCCCTGGAACCTTGCAACCATTTTGTAGCCGGGGGTCAGCACGTCCACGACCTTCCCCTTGCCCTCGTCGCCCCACTGGAGCCCGAGTACTACGTCTATTTTGTTCTTTGTCATGGTGAATCTAGTTGATGAAGAGTAACTCGCGATACTTGGGAAGAGGCCAGGTGTCGTTGTCGACGATTTCCTCCAGCCTGTCTATGGGCTGCCTGATACCGGGCAGGCTCTCGGCGATTTCATGGTAGGCGCAGGCCTTGGAATACTCGTCTTCCATCCTGTTGGCCTTCTTGCGGGCTTCTACCATGGCGTCCACCTTGGTCCTTATTTCCTGCACAAGGGCGGAAACCTGGTCCGCCAGCTCCAGGGCCACCACGGCCTTTTCCTTGAAGGAATCAGGCCATACCTCCTTCATAAGAGCAACGTTTTTAAGCAGTTTGCTCTGGTATTCAAGGGCGGCGGGAATGATGTGGTTGACAGCCATGCGCCCCATGACCCTGGCTTCAATCTGGACTTTCTTGGAATAGATATCCCATTTGACTTCGTTGCGGGCCTCAAGTTCTTTGAGGGAATGGATTCCCAGGGATGTGAAGAGTTCGACGGACTCCGGCTTCGTGAATGTCCTGATCATCTCGGGAACGCTGGTTTCGGTGTCCAGGCCGCGCCGGGCGGCTTCCTTCTTCCACTCGTCGGTGTAGCCGTTGCCGTCGAAGCAGACCACGTCGATGACGGAGCGGATAATGGGCTTCAGGCTGTCCATCGCGGCGACCTCAAGGCTCTTGCCGGCGGCGAGTTCCTTGTCCAGGTCCGCCTTGTATTTGTTCAGCTGCTGTGCCACCGCGGCGTTAAGCACGGTCATGGCGCCGGCGCAGTTGGCCGATGAGCCTACCGCGCGGAATTCGAAGCGGTTGCCGGTGAACGCGAAGGGGGAAGTGCGGTTACGGTCGGTGTTGTCCAGGAAGATCTGCGGGATCTCCACTATGCCCACGGATGCGCCTTTCTTGCCGGCGATTTCAATGGGTGTGCCGGAAGGAACTTCCAGCAGTTTGTGCAGTACGTCCGTCATCGCATTTCCGAGGAAGGCGGATACGATTGCAGGCGGAGCTTCGTTCGCTCCGAGGCGGTGGGCGTTGGTGGCGCTGGCGATGCTTGCCTTCAGCAGGGCGTTATGGCGCTGCACGGCGGCCAGTACGTTGACGAAGAAGACTATGAACTGCAGGTTGCCTTTCGGGTCTTTGCCGGGGGCCAGCAGGGAAGTGCCCGTGTCGGTGCCAAGGGACCAGTTGTTGTGCTTGCCGGAACCGTTGATGCCTGCGAAGGGTTTCTCGTGCAGCAGCACCACGAAGCCGTGTTTGCGGGCGACCTTGTTCATCACGTTCATTATCATCTGGTTCTGGTCGTTGGCCAGGTTGCATTCCCCGTAGATCGGCGCAAACTCGAACTGGTTGGGAGCCACTTCGTTGTGCCTTGTCTTGATGGGGATGCCGAGCTTGTAGCCTTCTATCTCCAGCTCCTGCATGAACGCGGCGACGCGGGAGGGAATCGCGGCGAAGTAATGGTCGTCCAGCTGCTGGCTCTTGGACGATGCGTGCCCCATGAGCGTGCGTCCGGTCAGCATAAGGTCGGGCCTTGCCGCGTAGAGGTCTTCATCGACAAGGAAGTATTCCTGCTCCCATCCGAGGTAGGAGTTCACTTTGTTCACTTCGGGGTCGAACAGCTTGCAGATGGGTACAGCTGCGTCGGAAACGGCCTTGAGCGCCTTTTTGAGCGGGGCTTTGTAGTCCAGCGCCTCACCGGTGTAGGAAATGAACACGGTGGGGATGCAGAGCGTGTCGCCCTGTATGAACACGGGGGAGGTGGGGTCCCAGGCTGTGTAGCCGCGGGCTTCGAAGGTGGCACGTATGCCGCCGCTGGGGAACGAAGAGGCGTCAGGCTCCTGCTGGATGAGCGACTTTCCGGCGAAGGACTCGATCATGCCGCCCTTGTTGTCGTATTCCATAAGGGAGTCGTGCTTCTCGGCGGTCAGGTCGGTCAGCGGCTGGAACCAGTGGGTGATGTGGGTGACGCCGTGGTCGAGCGCCCATTCCTTCATCCCGCCGGCGACTTTGTCCGCGGTCTCCAGGTCGAGGGGACGGCCGTTGTCGATACAGTCCACGAGGGCATAGAATACCTTCACGTCGAGGTATTTGCGCATCTGCTCGCGGTTGAACACCAGTTCGCCGAAGTAGGCGGAAGGTCGTTTGGCGGGTGCCTCGACGTCCAGTGCCTTCTTCTTGAAGGCATCTTGTACTACGTCAAATCTCAGTTTGCTCATGGTATGGGGCTATAATATTTATGCGGACAATCCGCTGGCTTTCAATGTGTTTTCCATCAACATGGCGATGGTCATAGGGCCGACACCACCCGGAACCGGGGTGATCCACCCTGCAACCTGGGACGCGGAGGCGAAATCCACGTCGCCCGTCAGGTGCCCGTCTTCGGTGCGGTTGATACCCACGTCGATCACTATGGCGCCGGGCTTGACCATATCGCCGGTGATGACTCCCGGGCGCCCGACAGCGGCCACGAGTATGTCGGCCTGGCGCGTCAGGGCTGCAAGGTCACGGGTGCGGGAATGGGCGATGGTCACGGTCGCGTTGCGGTCGAGCAGCAGTTTGGCGACCGGCTTGCCGACTATGTTGCTGCGTCCGACAACTACCGCCATCTTGCCTTCGATGCTCTCTCCGGTGCTCTCAATCAGGCGTATGATGCCCTGAGGGGTGCACGGCACGAAGCAGGGGCGGCCGAGCCAAAGGTTGGCGACGTTGACGGGATGGAATCCGTCGACGTCCTTAGATGGAATTATGGCGTCCAGTACGCGCTCTTCATTGATATGGCGGGGCAGCGGAAGCTGGACGAGTATACCATCCACTCCGGGGTCGGTGTTAAGCGCCTGAATCTCCTTCAGCAGCACGGCTTCTTCCACATCTTCAGGGAATTCTATGAGGCGGCTGTCCATTCCGGTGTATTCCGCAGCCTTGATCTTGCCGCGCACGTAGGAACGGCTCGCAGGATTGTCTCCCACGATAATGACCGCGATGCATGGGATGCGCCCGCCTTCAGCCCTTATCACTTCGACTTTCTCTTTCAGCTTTTCCTTGATTTCAAGGCTGACTGCCTTGCCGTCGATAATATTGCTCATATCGTTACTCCCATTCTATGGTTGCCGGCGGCTTGGAGGAAATGTCGTAAACCACTCTGTTGACGCCGCGCACCTTGTTGATTATCTCATTGGAAACCTTCGATAGGAAATCGTAAGGGAACGGGAACCAGTCGGCTGTCATTGCATCCGTGGATACCACGGCGCGCAGTGCAACCGGATTCTCATATGTGCGCTCGTCGCCCATCACTCCCACGCTCTTGACCGGCAGCAGGATGACTCCGGCCTGCCAGATTGCGTCGTAAAGATTGGTAGCCATCACTCTGGGGTCGGATGCTGAAGGGAAGCCCATTCCACTGCAGTCGTATGCGCGCAGTCCGCGGATGAAGATGTCGTCCGCTTCCCGGAGTACTTTCAGTTTTTCTTCGGTGACGTCGCCTATGATGCGGATGGCGAGCGAAGGCCCGGGGAAAGGATGGCGGCCCACTAGTTCTTCTTTGATGCCGAGGGCGCGGCCGACGCGGCGTACCTCATCCTTGAAAAGCATGCGCAGCGGCTCCACGACCTTCAGGTTCATCTCTTCGGGCAGGCCGCCGACGTTGTGGTGACTTTTGATCTTTGAGGCTATGCCAGGAATGCCGGCGCTTTCGATGACGTCTGGATAAATGGTCCCCTGGGCCAGCCAGCGGGCGTTTTCAATGCTGTGGGCGTATTTGTCGAAGGTCTCGACGAAGAGTCGTCCGATGATCTTTCTCTTGGCTTCGGGTTCAGTGACCCCGGCAAGGGCGTCGAGGAATTCCCGGGAGGCGTCGGCCCCGATTACGTTCAGGCCCATGTCCCTGTAGGAATCCAGCACGTCTTCGAATTCGTTCTTGCGCAGGAGGCCGTTGTTCACGAAGATGCAGGTGAGGTTGTGGCCGATGGCCTTGTTGAGCAGCACGCCGGCCACGGTGGAATCGACTCCGCCGCTAAGGCCCAGTATCACCTTTTCGTCCCCGATGCGGGCCCGGAGGTCGGCTACGGTCGTCTCGATGAAGGATGCAGGGGTCCAGTCTCCGGCGCATCCGCAGATGCCCAGGGCGAAGTTGGAGAGTATCTGCGTGCCTTCGGTGGTGTGGAAGACTTCCGGGTGGAACTGTACTGCGTAGGTCGCCTCTCCTGCAATCTGGTAGGCGGCATTGGCTACGTCCGCTGTTGAGGCGATGACTTCGCCTCCTTCAGGGAGGGCGGAGATGGTGTCGCCGTGGGACATCCAGACCTGGGTGTGCGGGCTCACTCCCTTGAGCAGGGGGGAGTCCTGACGTACCACGTCCAGCATGGCGCGGCCGTATTCGCGGGCTATGGAACCCTCCACACGGCCGCCGAAGCGGTGGGCGATGTACTGGGCGCCGTAGCAGATTCCGAGGAGCGGGAACCTGCCCTTGATGGGCTTCAGGTCAATCTGGGGGGCGTTTGCGTCCCGCACGGAGCAGGGGCTGCCGGACAGGATTACGCCTTTGACGGATGAGTCCAGGGCGGGTACTTTGTTGAACGGATATATTTCACAAAAGACGTTCAGCTCCCTGAGGCGCCGGCCGATAAGCTGGGTGACCTGGGAGCCGAAGTCGAGGATGACTATTTTATTCACCGCGGGAGTAGTTAGGTGTTTCCTTAGTGATCGTTACGTCGTGGGGGTGGCTTTCGGCCATGCCGCTGGCGGTTACGCGGGTGAAGCGGGCCTGCTTCAGTGCGCCGAGGTCCTTTGCACCGCAGTAACCCATGCCGGATCGCAGTCCGCCGATGAGCTGGTAGACGGTTTCTTCCAGCGTGCCCTTGTAGGGAACGCGCCCGACTATGCCTTCGGGGACGAGCTTCTTGGATTCGGTCTCCTTGTCCTGGAAATAGCGGTCCTTGGAGCCGGCATTCATGGCGTCGATGCTGCCCATACCCCTGTAGGACTTGAACTTACGGCCGTTGTAGATGATGGTCTCACCCGGGGCTTCCTCGGTGCCGGCAAACATGGAACCGCACATCACGCAGTCTCCGCCTGCGGCGAGGGCCTTCACGATGTCGCCGGAGTAGCGCAGGCCGCCGTCGGCGATCACGGGGATGCCGGTGCCCTTGAGCGCACGGGCCACTTCGTAGATGGCGGAAAGCTGGGGAACGCCCACACCGGCGACGATGCGGGTGGTGCAGATGGAGCCGGGGCCTATGCCCACCTTCACGGCGTCCGCGCCGGCCTTCGCCAGCTGTACGCCGGCCTCATAGGTGGCCACGTTGCCGACCACCACGTCGAGTCCGGGCAGCGCCGCCTTGACGCGGGCGAGCTGTTCGAACACGCCCTTGCTGTGGCCGTGGGCGCAGTCGATGACCACGGCGTCGACGCCTTCGGCAGCAAGGGCCTGGGCACGCTCGACTGCGTCGGGGGTCACGCCTATGCCGGCCGCTACACGCAGGCGCCCCTTGTCGTCCTTGCAGGCGTTGGGGTGGAGCTTTTCGGTGAGTATGTCCTTATAGGTGATGAGGCCCACGATGCGGCCGTCGCCGTCGATGACCGGGAGCTTTTCGACCTTATGTTTCTGGAGCACTTCCTTGACGTGGGTACGGTCGGTGTGTCCGATGGAAATGGTCACGAGGTTCTCGGCCGTCATCACGTCCTTGATGAGCACGCCCATGTCTTCCTGGAAGCGGACATCGCGGTTGGTCACTATTCCGACCAGGTGCCCCTGGGCGTCGGTCACGGGGATGCCGCCGATGTGGTTGGCCTGCATAATGGCGAGGGCGTCGCCGACCGTCTGGTCCACGTGGATGGTCACAGGGTCATAGATCATGCCGCTTTCGGCCCTCTTGACCTTGCGCACCTCCGCCGCCTGCTCGGCGATGGACATGTTCTTGTGGATTACGCCGATGCCGCCTTCACGGGCGAGAGCAATTGCCATGGGCGCTTCGGTGACCGTGTCCATCGCAGCGGACACGATAGGTATGTTGAGGACAATGTTCCTGGAGAACCTGGTGCGCAGGTCCACCTCCCTGGGCAGGACTTCCGAGTAAGCCGGAACGAGCAGTACGTCGTCGAATGTCAGTCCTTCCAGTGCAATTTTTTCATCGATGAATGACATATCTTCTATTGTATCAGGCTTATTGCCGTGTTCCAAGACAGCGTCTTATAGTAATTGTTGAGCTCCTTCTTGCCGGCCATCGGTATGTAGGAACTCAGCCCGCATACCCGCTCCATCTTGACCCCGAAGAAATACTCCGTGTAGCCTTTGTATAGCACGCAGTCCTCGAGCGCCGCGTCCAGCTGAGCAAGTTCCGTCAGGCTGGCGCCTGCCTGGGCGAAAATGTCGCGCAGGTCGTAAAACCAGTGGAGTTCGTTGTAGAAATACGCCTGAACCTTGCTGCGGTCCAGAGCGTTGATTGCGCTGCGGTACTTTTCTGTCAGGGGGGCACAGGCGGCGGCCAGGGCGTCCATCTTGCTGCAGTCCACGAGGGTTATGGTGGCGGACTTGTAGGAGCCGGTCTGGGCCTCGTAATACTGGATATAGTCTTCACAGACATCCAGAAGGCTGGCAGTGCCGCGCACCAGCAGACGCTTCAGCATGGGGGTATAGACCATTCCGCGGCTGAGTATCTCAGTGGGGGAGAAGACTATGTAGTCGCATTTGTCTTTCAGCTCGTAGGCGACTTCCACGCAGCCCATAAGGCAGGCATCCATGATGAAGAACTCCAGATGCATTGGGATTGCGCCGGGCAGGTCTTTCACTTCGATGCCGGAATTGTCCACCATCTCGATACCGAGTTCCTTGGTCGGACTTGGGGCGAACAGGTTGGCGTTGCTTTCCGTATATCCCGGAGGAATCCAGCCTTTGCCATGGGAAGAAACCAGCAACCCGTATTTGGAGGCGGGGAAAAGATCCTGCACGTCGGTGAGGACCTTGCGGAGCGTCTCGGGCGATGCACTGATGTCGGTGTCGGGGTAGACAATGAGGGTGTCCTTGCGGGTTTCACCCGTCAGGTCTTTGTAGGCCCTGCAGAGAATGGGGTTGGTGGGGACGTTGTAGACGCCGCCCCTTGATGTGTGGTGGGAGTAGATCAGGAGCACGTCGTTGCTGCCCACGAAGGGAAGATCGCCCTCGCAGAGCTCGTTCTCGTTGTTGTGGATGTTGGGGGAGAGGTTGCTGAAAGCGGCGGAATACATGAGGAATACCCTCCTGGTCCCGGGCACTTCAGGTTCCTGCCGTCCGCAGGCGGCAATTACCAGTGCGCAAAGTGCTGCACAGAATATGCGTGACAGCTTCATCGACATAAGAATTTACAAATGTACAAAATTTTTCTTAATTTTGTATGTGGACCAGTTTTCATACTATCTATCCATAGAGCGGCAGCTCTCGCCCAACACGGTGGCTTCCTACGGTGCGGAAGTGGCCGCTTTCCTGTCCTTCCTTGGCGGGAAACAGCCCGTGGACTGTGACTCCGATGATGTGATTGCTTATATGACGGCCCGTTCGGGGGAGTTGTCAAAGCGCAGCCAGGCTCATGCCCTCAGCGCCCTGAAGTCTTATTTCGATTTCCTTATACTGGAAGGGGAGAGGAAAGACAATCCCTGCGACAAAGTGGACGCTCCAAAGCTCGGCCGATATCTCCCCGAAGTCCTTTCTGTAGAGGAGGTTACGGCGATTATCGACAGCGTGCCTTCAAGTAAGCCGGGAGACTTGCGCGACCGGGCTATACTCGAGGTCCTGTACGGCTGCGGGCTGCGTGTCTCGGAAGCCTGCGGGCTGCTGATTTCCCACGTCGATTTCGACAGGGCTTTCGTGCGAGTGGTGGGAAAAGGCGACAAAGAAAGGTTGGTGCCGATAGGGGATCCGGCCCTCGAGGCCTTGTCCGGGTGGCTGGAGGTGCGGCCCGAACCCGCCGCTCCGGAGTATTCCGATTTCGCCTTCCTGAATCTGCGCGGAAAGCCGCTGAGCCGCGTTTCCGTGTTCAATATGGTGAAGAACAGGGCGATGCTGGCGGGCGTGCGGAAAGAGATATCCCCCCACACTTTCCGGCATTCATTTGCGACGCATCTTGTTGAAAACGGGGCCGACCTGCGAATAGTCCAGGAGATGCTGGGCCACGAAAGCATACTGACCACGGAAATCTACACCCACATAGATTCCCGCACCTGGCAGCAGTCCATCCTGGACCACCACCCCCGGCGTTAGCTTTCTTCCTCCAGGGCTTTGTTGTAGCACTCGCGGCAAAGGGGCTCGTAGATGTCCTTCTCGCCGAGGACCACCAGTTTCTTGCTCTTGCTGAGACGGTGGGAGTGGTTGGCGAGATTGCCGCATTTCACGCAGATGGCGTGGACTTTCTGCACGTCTTCAGCCACGGCCATGAGCATGGGCATGGGACCGAACGGCTTGCCGAGGTAGTCGGTGTCAAGGCCGGCGATGATGACGCGGACCCCGCGGTTCGCAAGCGTCTGGCACACGTCCACGAGCTCCGGCCCGAAGAACTGGGCCTCGTCCACACCTACCACCTCCACGTCAGGCTCGATTTCGAGCATGTCGGTGGCTTTAGAAATGGGCTTCGAAGAAATCTTGTGGAAATCGTGTGATACCACTTCAACGTCCGAATACCGGTTGTCGATTGCGGGTTTGAAAATGGCGATTTTCTGGTTGGCGAACTGGGCGCGGCGCAGGCGCCTGATGAGCTCTTCGGTCTTTCCGGAGAACATTGAGCCGCAAACAACTTCGATGCAGCCGGATTTTTTGTGGTTTTCTGAAAACATTTGCTTAGCTTTGTGGAGACAAATATAATAAAAACTTGCGATATGCTGCACGGTATTCTCTATATTGTTCCGACCCCGGTCGGAAATCTGGATGACATCACTCTCAGGGCGCTTTCCGTGCTCCGGGAGGCCGACCTCATCCTGGCGGAGGACACCCGCACGAGCTCCGTGCTCCTGCAGCATTATGGCATAAAGGGAAAGCTCCTTTCCCACCACAAGTTCAATGAACACGCCACCGTCGGCCTCATAAGGGAGAAGCTCCTACAGGGCCTGACTGTCGCCCTCATCAGCGACGCCGGCACGCCCGGGATTTCCGACCCGGGATTCCTGCTGGCCCGCGAATGCGTCGCCGAAGGCATTGAAGTCCAGACGCTTCCGGGCGCGACGGCCTGCATCCCCGCGATAGTCAGTTCCGGCCTGCCCTGCGACCGTTTCTGCTTCGAGGGTTTCCTGCCGCAGAAGAAGGGACGACATACCCGCTTGACCGAACTCACCAAAGAAACGAGAACTATGATATTCTATGAATCACCGAGGCGTCTTGTAGGGACGCTGGAGCAGTTTGCCGAATACTTCGGCCCGGAGCGGGAGTGCTCCGTGGCACGGGAGATATCCAAGCTGCACGAAGAGCACTGCCGGGGGAGTCTGGCGGATGTGCTCGCACATTTCAAGGCCGTCGAGCCTAAGGGAGAGATTGTAATCGTCGTGGCCGGACTGCCCTCCGCAGGGCACCGGGAGCACCACAACAAGTACAAGGAGGGGAAGGATCATGGAGAAGAAAAATCCGAAGGATAGCCCTACGACGGTATTCAAGGTGGGCGCCATCGCCCTTGCATTTCTAATAATCGGCTACCAGTCAGCGCTGTTTGTCCACAGGGCGGCGGAGCTGCGCATAGCCGCGGCGCGCGACAAGCCCGACACGGTGTACGTCGTGTACAAAGCCCCGGCGGATACGGCTCCGGAGGTGGTGCGGCGGAACGCTCCGCACAGCGCGCCGGTGCAGCATGCCCGGAACCGTACGCGACGGGTGGAAAGCTTCCGCTTCAATCCGAACACTGTCAGCGTCGATGACCTTATGCGTCTGGGATTCAGCGAGAAACAGGCGCAGTCGATAGACAGCTACCGCTCGAAGGGCGGCCGTTTCCGCAGGCCCTCGGACTTCGCGAAGTCCTATGTCGTGTCGGATTCCGTTTTCGAGCGCCTGAAACCTTTTATCTACATTCCCAAACTCGACATCAACCGCGCGGACTCGGCGGAATTCGACGGCCTTCCGGGAATCGGTCCGTACTTCGCTGCGAAGATGGTGGAATACCGAGGCCGGCTCGGCGGCTATTCCTTCAAGGAGCAGCTGATGGACATATACCATTTCGACAGGGAAAAGTATGACGGCCTGAGTGACCTGATCAGCTGCTCCGCGCCGGAGAAACCTTTCCGGCTCTGGCAGCTGCCCGAAGACAGCCTTCGCCTGCATCCGTACATAAAGAACTGGCAGTCAGCGCATTCGATAGTTCTCTACCGGGGAAACAGCCCCAGGGAAGAATGGACCCTGGACGCCCTCTCCAAAGCCAACATCCTTCCCCAGGAAGACATGGCTAAACTTGCCCGCTGCGTTATCGCCGACCCTTGATCAACAGGCAGAGCCCCAGGACGGTCAGCAGGGCGTTGACAAGCAGCAGTTCATAGCCGAATCGGTAGCCTGCGAACCACTGCTCGGAATGGGCCTGCAGCACGTAGCACAGCACCGGCGAAAGCACCGCCACCAGCGGCACCCACTTGTCACGGACCGGTTTCTTGCATGCCAGGCCGAAGGCGAACATGCCGAGGATGGGCCCGTAGGTGTAGCTTGCCAGTTTGTAGACTGCGTCTATAACGCTCTGAGTGTTAAGCAGATAAAAGCCATATATGACAAGCCCCATCAGCGCGGTCATGACTATGTGGACCCGCTTCCGGGTGCGGCTGACGGCGGCGTCCGCTTTGCCCTCGGTGCCTATGATGTCGGCGGTAAACGATGTCGTCAGGGCTGTCAGCGCCGAGCCGCCTGCGGAGAACGCGCACGACACCAGCCCCAGCACGAACAGCACTCCCACCACCTTTGGCAGGCTGCCTCCGGTCGCGACTGCGGGGAACAGCAGGTCGCCGGTCTCCGTGATACCTTTCTGCGCCGCGAACACATACAGCAGCACGCCCAGGCACAGGAACAGGAATACCACCGGCACCTGCAGCAGGCCGCTGGTTATCAGGTTCTTACGTGAATCTTTGGCGTTGCGGCTACTGAGCGTCCGCTGCATCAGGTCCTGGTCCAGACCCGTCATCGCCACCACGGTGAATACTCCGGCAAGGAACTGCTTCCAGAAGTAGCGCGGGTGCTTCGGATCGTCGAAGAAAAAGATGCGCGACATCGAACTCTCCCGCACCGTCCGGGCAGTGCCCCCGAAGTCGAGGCCCAGGTCCCTGGCTATGAACACGATTGCCAGCATTATAGACACTATCATGCACACTGTCTTAAGCACGTCCGTCCACAGCACCGACTTCATCCCGCCACGGAAGGTGTACGCCAGAACAATCAGCATACACACGGCAACGTTCAGCACGAACGGCAGCCCCAGCGGCCCGAACACCATCAGCTGAAGCGTCACGCACACCAGGAACAGCCGCACCGCCGCTCCCAATACCTTGGAAATGAAGAAGAACCACGCTCCCGTCTTATGCGAGCTGACCCCGAAGCGCTCGTCCAGATACTGGTAGATGGACACCATGTTCCTGCGGAAGAAAACCGGAGTCAGCACGAACGCGATCACCAGGTAGCCCACGAAGAATCCCAGCACCATCTGCATGTAGCTCATGGCGGAATCGCCCACCATCCCAGGCACCGACACGAAAGTGACTCCGGACATCGGCGCACCCAGCAGCGCGATTGCAACGATCCACCAGGGGGCCTTGCGCCCGCCGTTGAAGAAATCGGAGGCGCTGCCCTTTCCTCGCGAGGCGACGAAGGAAACGGCAAACAGCAGGGCGAAATACCCCAGCATGGTCAGGATGACGGCAAGAGGTGTCATAGGTTGCGGCTTTTTGCAAAAATACGAAAAAGATGCTTATCTTTACCGCCTTGAAAGACACTTCGCATATGACACAGAGACATATCGTCGCCGCGCTGCTTATCATGCTGCCGTTATGCTGGCTGCGGGCACAGGCCCCCGACGTCACCGTGCGCTGGAATGCCGAGGCGGTGCAGGCGGGCGACGGACTGTATGAAATAGTTTTCACGGGGGAGACCGCCCCCGGCTGGCACACCTATGGCGCGGCTGCCGAGTACTCCGCACCTTCGGTCACGCTCGAGACCCTTCAGGGCTGCGAGCCTGAAGGCGGACTTTACGACATCACGGAGTCCGCGATGGAAGACGGCGACCCTGTGTTCCACGGCCGTTTCCAGCTCGGGCAGAAGATTCGTCTCACGGCAGACTCCGGCACGGCCGGCGGCTACATCACCTGGCTTGCCTGCACCGGCGGGGCCTGCGCGAGTCCGGCCGACTGGGAGTTCGAACTGCCCCTGGGCGCCGCTCCCGACATGTCCCACAGCAGCGTGATTTCCGACCCGACGGAGGGCTCTTCCGGCGCCGGTTCCCTGTGGGCGCTGATCCTTGAAGCGATACTGTGGGGATTCGCCATGTTGCTGACTCCCTGCGTGTTCCCTATGGTGCCGATGACGGTGTCCTTCTTCCTGAAGAGTTCCACCACGCCCGCGGCAGGCCGCTTCAAGGCTTTTATGTACGGGCTTTTCATCGTGCTGCTCTACACCGTGCCGATAAGCGTGATTATCCTGCTGACGCGGCTGCTGGGCGGCGACGCCGTGACCGCGGACATCTTCAACTGGCTCGCGACTCACTGGATTCCCAATCTGATTTTCTTCATCGTGTTCATGATATTCGCAGCCTCCTTCTTCGGGGCCTTCGAAATCGTGCTGCCGTCAAAACTGGTGGGCAAGAGCGACAAGAATTCCGAGAAGAGCGGCCTCGCGGGCATCTTCTTCATGGCGCTGACGCTCGTGCTGGTGTCCTTTTCCTGCACCGGCCCGATTGTGGGTTCAGTGCTGATCCGTTCCACGGCCGGCGAGTTCTGGGCGCCTATGGTCACGATGCTGGCGTTCTCTGTTGCCTTTGCCCTGCCGTTTACCGTGCTGGCCCTGTTCCCTTCGCTGCTCGGCAAACTGAAGGGGAAGAGCGGGTCGTGGCTGAACAGCGTGAAGGTGGTCCTGGGCTTCATCGAGGTGGCGCTGGGTTTCAAGTTCCTGAGCGTGGCCGACCAGACCTACCATTGGGGGATACTGGACCGTGAGGTGTATCTTGCCATCTGGATAGTGGTGTTCTCGCTGCTGGGGCTGTACCTGCTGGGGAAGATAAAGTTCCCGCACGACGACCCGGAGGAGAAGCCCCTGTCGGTGTTCCGTCTCGGGCTGGTCATCGCCGTGTTCTCGTTCGTGGTGTATATGATTCCCGGTATGTGGGGTGCTCCGCTGAAGGCGCTTTCTGGATACCTGCCGCCGCTGGAGACACAGGACTTCGTGCTGGGTTCGGAGGGCTCGGGAAGCGCCGGGCGTGACGGCGGGTTCGCGCAGAAGTACGACCTCAAGATGCCCCTGGGGCTGGATGGATATTTCACTCTGGAAGAGGGACTTGCGGCGTCGAAGCGGCTTGGGAAGCCGGTGTTCGTGGACATCACCGGGCACGGCTGCGTCAACTGCCGCGAGATGGAGCAGCGCGTCTGGAGCGATCCGCGTGTGCTGCAGATACTGAAGGACGAGTACGTGATCGTGGCTCTCTACACCGACGACAAGACCAGGCTGGACGAAGCGGACTGGGTGACTCTCGACAACGGCCGTGTCCTGAAAGACCTCGGCCGCGTAAATTCCTGGCTTGTGCGGGAGCGTTTCGGCGTCAATGCCCAGCCGAATTACGTCCTCCTCGACAGTGACGGCAATCTCCTCGCCCCCGTCCGCGGCTACAACCTCGACGTCGATTCTTTCCTTAGCTTTCTAAGAGCGCCTCTTGGGAACTCTTTTGGAGATTGAAATGGCGCCGGTGGGGCAGACGAGGCGGCAGAGGTGGCAGCCGACACATTTGGCGCCGTTGAGTTTGGGACGGCGGTCTTCGCCGAACGAAATTGCCTGATGTCCGCCATCGCTGCACGAAATGTAGCAGCGCCCGCATCCTATGCAGGAGGAAGTATTGAAAACGGGGTAAACCACAGTGTCGCGATCCAGGCTCGGGGGCAGGAGGAAATCGCCGATGCTGCTGCCCACTATTTCGCCCAGGGAAGTTATGCCGTTCTCCAGCATATAGTTGCTCAGTCCGTCTATGAGGTCGTCGATAATCCTGTATCCGAACTCCATCACTGCCGTGCAGACCTGGACATTCTGGCATCCGAGCTTCAGGAAATCCAGGGCGTCTTCCCAGGTGGCTATGCCGCCTACGCCGCTGAGCTGCAGGTCTTTGATGAGCTTGCTCGACGACATGTCGTAGATGAAACGCAGGGCTATGGGCTTCACCGCCTTGCCTGACAGGCCGGAAATCGTCAGCTTGCCGTTCACTGCGGATTCGGGGGATGTGGTGATGGATTTTATGGTGTTGATTGCCGACAGGGCGTCCGCTCCTGCGAAGTGGGCCGCAACCGATACTCTGCGCATGGACGAGATGTTCGGCGTCATTTTGGCTATCACGGGAATCTTCACCGCTTGCTTCACGAAGGCCGTGTAATATGTCACGAGTTCGTCGTTCTGGCCCACGTCGCTTCCCATTCCGGCCGTGCCCATCTGGGGACATGAGAAATTCAGCTCGACGGCATCCACTCCGGCCTCTTCCACCATCTTTGCCAGAGAGACCCATTCGTCATGGTGCTGTCCCATGATCGACGCAATCACCACTTTGCCGGGGAAGTCCTTTTTCAGGCGGCGGAGAATGTCGATATCCATATCCAGGGGGTTCTCGCTCAACTGCTCCATGTTGCGGAAGCCGTCGAAACTGCCGTTCTGGGATTTGATCGCGTCGAAGCGGGGGGAGACCTCCCGGATCTCCTGCATGCAGATGGTCTTATAGAACACGCCGCCCCAGCCGGCATTGAAAGCGTTCGCCACCATCTCGTAGTTGGTGCAGACGGCTGATGATGCCAGGAAGAAGGGATTCTCGCAGTGTATGCCGCAGAAATCTATGGCGAGTGAAACATCTTTGGCAGGGGCTGCAGGGGGCTCGGGCAGAGCCTTTGCGATTTCGCGCAGCCGGATAGGGGTGTCGTAGTGGATGCAGGCGGATTCGGCAGCAGCCAGATCTTCATCGGTGCAAGGCGCAATCCATCTGGCGGCTATTTTTTCATTGCCGAATCTTACGGCACGGACGGCGCGTGCGGGGTCGCCACTGTGGCAGGCGGCACTGCAAGGAGCATTTTCGCAGAAAAGGCAGCGGCCGGCTTCTTCGCTGAGGTTTATGTGTTTGTTCATCACGGATTGTTGTTTCTGCAAAGATACGAAAAAGAATTACGCAGGCAAACCTGTCATAAAGTAACTGCCGTCGGCGGGATTCGTCCTATTAAGATTCTGCGGTTGTCTGTGTCTTATAATAAACAAAAATCGCATGAAGAGAATATCATTGCTGCTCATTGCCATTGGGTTGAGCACGCTGGCCGAGGCTCAGGAGAGCCGAATCGTTTGCGACGAAACATGTCGCTTCGAGTATCAGAAAACAGAAACCACACCCCATGAACCTGAAACCAGTATCATGCCATCGACTGTTCCGGGTTATGCCGTCAGTGATTATCGCAGGGCCGGGCTTTGCCGACCGTATCGGCGTTCAGGATCCCGTACGTTCCGAGTTTGTTCAACTTTATCAGGCGTTCAAGAAAGAGAGTGCCGCAGTGCTGTCCGTACAGCAGTCTATGTCGGGTAATAAGGAGGATGATATCGAAGCCAAGA
>JAILIM010000074.1 GCA_024695285.1 Bacteroidales bacterium | reverse complement strand
AGCCCGTATGCGTGAATACGACAGTTCCTTCTTCTGGCTGGATGATGCCAAGCTGGTAAACATCTGTTACAACACCACTGCTCCCAACATTGGCCTCCAACTCAATGAAGACCGCACCACCCTCAAATGCTACTTCTGCGATACCGGTCTGCTCATTTCCCTGGCATTCAGCGCACGTGGCATTGTCACCAATGAAATCTACCAGAAACTTATGTTTGACAAGCTGGAAATCGATGAAGGAATGCTGGTGGAAAACATTGTTGCCCAAATGTTAAAGACGGCCGGAAGCAAACTCTTCTTCTACAACAACTATGACAAGAATGAAGCGGAGAACCGGATGCAGATAGATTTCCTTATCCAAAAGGAAATAGTCACTTCCCGGCATAACATTTCACCCATAGAGGTGAAGAGCAGCACCAACTACACACTCACCTCTATCAAAAAGTGTATCAAAAAGTTTGGCCAGTATCTTTCCACGCCCTATGTACTGCATACAAATGACGTAGAGCAGAAAGACGGACTTGTCTATCTCCCGCTGTACATGACCCCGCTACTCTAACCCTTTGCCTATTGCCAATCCGGGTGTGGTTTACCTGTACCCGGAGGGCACCTTTTACAAGGTGAGTAAAGCTTTGGGCATTTTTTCGCGGCCATCAAGCCAGGCTGTTCACTGAATCGTTTATCCTTGTTTTCAATGACATTATTCATGCAGAAGTTTCGCGTATGTTTCGCAAAACGATTGTCTCACAAACAGCAAGCCCTTGATTATAATTGGGATATGCAGATTCCTTCCAATTTTAGGTTAGAATTGCAAGCACCCCGCGTCGAGAGATGCGGGGTGTGTTGTACGTAAGATTACCGGCTGCTTTGACGGCGGATGGCTTCCATGTAGAATTGCCGCCGCTGGTCCTGGGACACCCTGTACCTTGCAAGGCGGGCGGCATAGCCATGCTCCAGAAAGGAAGCTCCTTCACGTCCCAGCAATGCAGAAAGCGAGATCTGAGCGTACTGCTCGAAGAAGCATGTGTCGAACTTCCGGTTGTACATGGATTAGTCGGCACTTTCGGCCTTTGCGGCTTCTGCCTTGGCGGCGTCCTTGACCATCTGTACGGTCTTCAGTGGATCGGTGTCTCCTTTCTCGTCAATGACCTTGCTCAAAACCCAGTGGTAATAATGCGATGCGGTGGAATCTGAACCAATCGTGACAATGTATGCCTGTTCGAACTCCCAGCCATGCTTGCTCATATAATTCATTGCGTCGACCATCGAATTGAAGGAAATAGCTCTTCCTTTTTCATCAACGAGCGCCTCGTTGGAAAACAGTTTTGACTGTTGACCAAAGTCGACTGAGATGTTGAATTCGGACTATTCTACTACGCAAAAATTCTGTATAAAGCCTAAACTTTCCTCGAAGCTGTAGAGAGGACTGTCGTTTTTGTATATAAAACCGTGTACCGGCATATAGAAATCACCCGAATCCGAGACATAAATGCCATCTTTAGGCAGAGTTTGGTAATTGTCGAACGTAAAGGTCCGCAGCAAGGTGCCGTCGCAGTATTGAATGAACTTCTTTTTGTTCACTTCATATACAACGGCATAGACATGCCCGCCGGAAAGCTGAAGGGCACCAACTGTATTGCTTTCATCAGTGAGAGTGGTCTCAATAACTCCATTCTTGTAAATCACAGTGTCACCTTCACGACCAAATGCCAATAAATAAATATCTCCGCTTTCGGAGGCCTCCATGTCATGCGGGTACCAATCTTTAGCAATCTTGGTATGAATCCATTCACCTTCTGAATACTTGAAGGTGCTGAGCCATCTGTCTCCATAGGCATCCGTGACATATCCACCCACGTAAAGATCTCCTGCAGCCCAAGTAATGCAGGGATTGTTCATGCTCTTAAAGTCGCCCGCAATCTTGCTTTTAATAATGGTCCCGTCCGTTTTCACAAGAATGACATAAAAGTGTTCTAAATTGTAGTACTCTTCCACTATCACAGCGGCATCTCCTGATGTATTTACCGCCATTCTTTGAACAGAATCATCTTTGGGGTTGTCAAGGGGTAGTTCGTACAAAGGTTCCCTGTTTTTACACAGGTACGCTTTTATAAGATAATGAGCATCGGTCCTTCCGAATTTCTCAACAGAATACAGGTTCCCTCCAGAAGCGTATGTGGCACGGGCAGAGTATGATTTGTAGGAATAATAATCGTCTTCCTCTTTCACTTTATACTGGCCATTAAGAGGATCGTCTGCTCCGTTCAGTTGAAGAGGTTCGCCGGACATGCCGTTGAGCGTGTAATAAATCTTCAGCCCTTCGGCCTTGCTTACAGTCACTGCGCAGCTTGCCGTGAACCCGCCTTCTTCGGATTTGGCGGTGACGGTGGTGGAGCCTTCGGCAATGGCGGTTATAATGCCTTCGGCCGATACTGAGGCCACGGAGCTGTCGCCCGAGGTCCAGGTGACCTTCTTGTTGCTTGCGTACGAGGGGGTGTAGATAACGGTGAGTGTTTGGGTCTGTCCGACCTTCAGGTTTACTTCCGTTGCGGATAAGTCTATGCCCTTGAGGGTGGGGTCCTGAATGACGGTGACGTCGCAGCTGCCCTGCTTGTCGGGGTCTGTCTTGGAACGGGCGAATATCTTGGTGCTGCCCTGGGCAACGCCTGTCACAAGGCCCGTTTCGTCAACGGTTGCGACCGAGGTGTCCAGCGACGCCCACTCCACCACCTGGGAGGCTTCGGCAGGGGAGACCTGTGCCGATAATTGTACGGTGGTGCCTTCCTTAAGTTCGGCCGATGCCGGCAGAACTGATACTGCGCTGACTTCTCCGCCCGGTCCGGGACCCGGATTGCTCTTCTTTGTGACGGTCACGACGCAGGCGTCGGTCTTGCCGCCGGATAGTGTCGCTACCGTGATTACGGCCTGGCCTTCGCTCAGGGCCGTCACCTTGCCGTCCTGGTCAACTGTGGCCACTGACGGCTGCGTGCTGCTCCAACTGAGGGCCGGATTGGTGGCGTTGGCCGGCGTCACGGTCGCTTCCAGCACGGAAGTCGCGCCGACTTCGAGCGAAAGCGTGTGCCGGTTGAGGGCGACGGCCTCCGGAAGCACTTCCTTCCGGCAGCCGGTAAACAAACTTATAATAGCTAATAACAGAGCGATTCTTTTCATAAGGGCAGAGCGTTTATTCACACAATTTAATATAGTGGTCGTAGTATGGTGTCACAGCAGCAGGTCGTCAATGCTGATTTTTGGGACGTAATGGGTGCCGTCGCGGCGGTAGTAGCGCAGGTCGGAGCCTGCGGGGACCTCCACAAGCTCGATCTTATCGATACCCTTGCCCACGGCAAGGACTGCCAACGGTTCCAGGCCCAGTCCAAGGGCGTCTTTGACTTCCCGGCGGTCGAAAGCTCTGATGATGATGGCGTTCAGGCCAATCTCGACGGCCTTCAGGGCCATACTCTGGAGGGAAATGCCGAGGTCTATGTCTATGGTTGGCGTCTCCGGCTCAGTGCAGCAGACCACTATGAAGGCCTGGGGCTCAGTGCCCGGCACGGGAAGATGCAGTTCCGGAAGGAAGCCACCAAATCGTAGAAAACGGCAGAAATCGGCGCCGCCGGTCGGGGCATCGATCAACTTGAACCGTAGCGTCTGGCCATTCTTGCCTGACGGCACTTTAGTGTTCACAGAAACGATGGCCTCAAGCTGGCGCATGGCAACCTTGTAGGAGCTGTCGTACGCCCTGTGGCTGCGATTCCTTAGGAGCAGGGTGTCGAGTGAAGGGGTGTTCCTCCTGACGATTACGCGCCCCGCCGACCGCAGCGCCTCCTCTCGTTTCTCAATGTAATTGTCTGCCATAATTATCCGCCGGCTATTCGATAACGCAGTAAGAATCAAATGTGTTTTCCCAATCAGACGTATATAGCCTCTCCCCGTTCTTGTAGAGCGTGGAATGTTTGTTGGTGCGAACTGTAAGATAAACGTCACCGGATGGAGTAACGATAAGAGGTCTTCTGCATAACATGGATTCATTCTGGGGATCAAAACTATAGAGTATCTCTCCGTCCTTGCGTATGATAACCCTGTCCCTTACCTCCTGCTCTTCTACAGCCGTATAAACATGCCCTCCCTGGCAGGCTATGGCACTGATAAATATTTTGTTACCCTGATCCCATACGCAATATTTCTCTCCATTCTTGAAGATGGATGCACTGTGTTTATCTCCGTCCCCGTTGAGCCTTTCAGATGCTATCACGTAAACATCTCCTTCTTCGGATGCTGCGACACCAGGATAGTCGGCATTATTATTTGTCAGGAACCGTTCGCTTACAGTATTATCTTGTGAAATTGTATAAGAGGCCAGATGCCACACATCAAAACTGTCCCGTACGCATGTAATAACGACTATCCTGCCATCGGGGAGCGTTGCCATACGCGGACTGAGAGTGCCCAAAGAACTCAATTGATATGAACCCTCAATCGGTATCTCCGTCACATTCCCATTGTAATCACCCTTAAAGACACTGAACTTATAGCGATTATGGTCTAAGTACAGGATGGCAAAGTAGTCTTTTTGAAGGCTGAGGACCTTGAGATATGTGGAAAAAACTGCATACTCAATCGGTATCTCAAACATCGGCACCCTGTCCTTGCAGAGGCACACATAATAAACATTTTTCTTTTGGAACTTTTCAAGGGTATACAATGATTTTCCAAGGCAAGCAGTAGCGCCGACATCGGAGAGGCGGTATTTCCATTCACCATAATTGCGAACGCTGTTCCTTGGATCCTCAACACCGTTTACGTAGAACTTTCCGTCGTTATCCAGATAATAGACCAGCGCGATGTTGCCGTCGGTGACGGTGACGGTGCAGGAGGCCTTGTGGCCACCGTCCTCGGAAGTGGCGGTTATGGTAGCCTGCCCCACAGCGACTGCTGTGACCAAGCCTTCCTGGCTCACGCCGGCGATGCCCGGATTGTCTGATGCCCAGCTGACGTTCTTGTTGGCGGCATAATCAGGAATGAACGTGACCGTGAGAGTACGGGACTCGCCCACATTGATGGTCATTACATCGGAACTAAGGGAGATGCCCTTTAAGGATGGGTCTTCGTTTACTGTGATTTCGCACCAGCCATGCTTGTCGGTGTTGGACTTAGAGCGTGCGTAAATTCTGGTAGTGCCTTTGGCGACTGCGGTTACGAGGCCGCCGTTATCGACGATGGCGACGCCTTTGTTCTGCGACGCCCACTCAACCTCCTGGGAGGCATCGGCAGGGGAGACTGTGGCCGAGAGCTGGGCTGTCTGTCCTTCGGTGAGCTCGAGAGTGGCAGGTGAAACAGTAACGTCCTGCACAGAATCGTTGTGCCCGGGATCCGGAGCGGCCTTTTTGGTGACGGTCACGCTGCAGGCGTCGGTCTTGCCGCCGGAGAGAGTCGTGGCCGTGATGATGGCCTGGCCCTCGCTGAGGGCCTTCACCGTGCCGTCCGGGTCGACCGTGGCCACCGACGGCTGCGTGCTGCTCCAGTTGAGGGTCGGATTCGTGACGTTTGCAGGGGTCACCGTGGCTTCCAGTACATAAGTCTCTCCGACCTCTAGCGAAAGGGCGTGACGGTTGAGTGCGACGGCCTCCGGAAGCACTTCTTTCCGGCATCCGGCAAATAAACTGATGACGGCCAGTAATAGGGCGATTCGTTTCATACAGGATAAGTTAAATCACACTAAAACACGGGGCGGATGGGGAAGCCGTAGTAGCGCCAATTCTGGCTGATGCCGTGGTTGGAAGGAGTTATCATCCAGCTGTCTGCGCTTTCGGTGTCCAGCAGAGAGGCGGTCCAGTAATTGCCGTAGTCGGCGTAATCCTTGTTGGTGTAGTAGTAGATCTGCGTCTTGAAACGGTGGCCGACGGCGGGGAGGAAGAAGCTTTTGCCGTTGATCTTGCTCTTCACCGTGTAACCGGAGACACCGTTCACCTTGGTCCACTCCCAGAAGGTGTTGTTGGAGAGTTCTTCCCAGTCTTCGACGGTCGGGGTGCGCCACTTGCTGCCCCAGACGGCGTGAGCGGCATCGTCGTCCTTGTCAAGGACCTTCTTTTTGTCAACCGTGCCGAAGGCGCTGTCGAGGACGTATTTGAAGAACTTGTCGCCGCTGTTGTCGCTCCATTTGTAGGACGGCCAGTAATAGCCCTCCTGCTTGCCGGGCTTGAGTGCAGGCTCGTTGGACAGGGTGTGGCCGACTTCGTAGTAGGTCTCGGTCTCGCCCCATGCGAAATAGTCGCCGGTTTCTTCCGGGTTGGCGGCGCCAATGTTGCAGGTGGCCCATTTCAGTCCGGAGGGCAGGCCAAGGTCAACGTACTGGTGGCCGTTATATTCAGGGTTGGTTTTGTTGCAGCCGAAGGCAAGGAGGGCGAGAAGGCCCAATAACAGATAACGTGTTTTCATATGATGGATGGTATTTATTCAATTACGCAGAACTGATCGAAATTGTAATCTCCTCCGGGTGCGGTGAAGACTTTTGCGTCGTTTTTGTAGATGCAGTATTTCGTTTCAAGATACATATCTCCGGACGAAGTTACATAAAGAGGACGAGGGGAACTCCAGGAAACGGAATTGATGTCATCGAAAGTCAGGGTGCGGATTAATGTTCCATCAAGATATTCCTTGATTTTACATTCATTGATATCGTGGACGGCCGCATAAATATGGCCCCCGGAAATGTGCATCGCAACGTTGCTGTTGTGTGTGTCAAGCTCACCAAAGACGGAATGCTTTTCTCCGTTTTTGTACAGGACCACAATACCTTTTTTGTTGCTGTCTTGGTCAATGGCCATAATATAAACGTCTCCGTCTTCAGTAATATCTATAGCGCAGGAGTTGAAATACTCCTTCGCAAGCCGTTTTTCAGACCACTTACCATCAGGTGAATATGTGTAAGTTGCAAGCCAATAATCCCCAAAAGGATCCTTTATGCCGGCAGCAACTATCAGGTTGCCGTTGGGGGCCCAGGCACAGCGCCAATGGCGTATGTCCGAATACTCGCCTTCCATCTCGCTTAATGTGAAGGTGCCGTCGGAGCGGATAACGGACAACATATATGGCCTTTTATTGACTTCGTCGTCAAACTTGGTAAGCACGGCAACCGTTCCGTTCCGTATAGACATGCTGTAAAAAGAAGGGTATCCAAGACTTTTTTCGTATTGAATCTTGCACACAGGCTTTCGGTTCTTGCAAAGATAATAACCGTCTTCGCTGCTACGTTCTATGGTATATAGGTCGGCCCCGTCGGTGCACATTATTCTAACGGCAGCGCTGCCTTTCGCAGCGATTTCACTGAAAGCTCCGTTCAGCGGGTCCGGCTCGCCATTTAGATACAAGGGACAATTCTCTTTATTGACGTTTATAGAGTAGTACACCTTAGTCCCTGCGCTCTTGCTCACCGTCACTGCGCAACTGGCGGTGAAGCCTCCCTCTACAGATGTTGCCGTGACGGTTGTGGTGCCCTCGGAGAGGCCTGTGATTATGCCCTCTGAAGACACGGCGGCAACGCCAGCGTCGCTGGATTTCCAGCTGACCTTCTTGTTGGCGGCGTACTCGGGGGAGTAGATGATGCTGAGCGTATAGGTCTGCCCGACTGTGAGGTTGACCTCGGTCACGGTGAAGGAAATCCCCAGGAGCGTTGGATCCTGGATTACCGTTACAGCGCAGGTTGCCTGCTTGTCCGGGTTGGCTTTGGAGCGGGCGTAAATCTTTGTGGTGCCTTTGGAGACACCGGTCACTAGGCCGCTGGCATCCACTGTTGCTATGGCCGTGCTCTGTGACGCCCATTCAACATCCTGGGCGGCGCTGGCAGGGGAGACGGTGGCCTTGAGCTGGGCGGTCCGGCCTTCGCCTACTTCCAGCGTTGAGGGAGAAATCGTCACTCCCTCTATGGTGTCGTCGTGCTCTGGGTCCGGAGTGGCCTTTTTGGTGACCGTCACGCTGCAGGCGTCGGTCTTGGTCCCGGCAACAGTTGCCACCGTTATGATGGCCTGACCCTCGCTCAGGGCGGTCACTTTTCCGTCAGGGTCGACCGTGGCCACTGACGGCTGTGTGCTGCTCCAACTCAGTGCCGGGTTGGTGGCGTTTGCCGGCGTAACGGTTGCTTCCAGCACGGCGGTCTCTCCGATCTCCAGGGCGATTGAATGCCGGTTGAGTGCTACAGCCTCCGGAAGCACTTCCTTCCTGCATCCGGCAAACAAACTTATGACAGCCAATAACAGAGCGATTCTTTTCATGATGGATTACGTTAATCACACAATTATAGCAAGAATTCCGCTGAATAGCAAGGTTTGAGCATAAGAGAAGGCATCAAGTTGGCGCATAGCTTTCCCGCGGACAGATTTTTGCCTGATTTCTGTCCAAATCAATGAAAAATCGGCCAAACGGACAGGTTTTGACCGTTTTTCTGTCCGGAGGATAATAAAAACTTTGCTACATTTGTGCTGTTGCAATTGGACAACTGCCGACTGCCATGAAGATAGTTATCGCGCCTGATTCATACAAAGAATGCCTTTCGTCGAGTGAGGTTGCGGCCGCCATGGCCGAAGGCATGCCTCAGGATATCGCCATGGATACGGAGACCGCAAAGCAGAACATACGTTCGGCGGTTATTCAGACCGGATTAGGAAATTTCAGTGAGTTCTAGTCTAAAGAATAGAGACGACAGCAATTATCACAACGATAACAGTAAGGAGGATGCCGAAGGCGAAAGCAATAATTGTAAGAATGCTGGCGTATTTGAAAAAGCCCTTTGTGTACTTAAGGCTTTTGGTGAGTGAGGTGTCGTCGCCGAGTTCCAGCCAGGCGTCCATGGATTTAGCTGCGCGCAGCAGGTAATGGGCGAAGAAAAAATAAATAACTGCGCAAAAGACATAAACTATACCAAGTGCAACGAACCCTGCAGCCCCAAACTCGTACTCTTCGGTATCTACAAAGTCCAGCCCGGCCAACGGACTGATGATAAAAGCCAGGCCCAGAAGCAACATCAAAACGGCGGATATAGCTGTTAATGCACCCAACACCTTCTGCCAACGTGCGCTTTCAACAAGGTAAAACTTTTGTGAATCGTTCATGGTGGTGTTAATTATTTTCTCCTGAACCGCTAATATAGTAAATTTCCACTATCCGGCAACGGCGCGGTTTTTATTTCTCGTTATTTTTGTCGAACTTTGTGGGAACACTACTGACCAATACCATGCGAATCCTATTAAAGAACGGAAAGATTTACGACGGGACCGGCAGCGAAGCGTTTGCCGGGGACATCCTGGTCGAAGACGAGCGCATCGCGGCCGTCGCCCCATCAATAACCGAAAGCGCCGACAAGGTTATCGACCTGAAGGGCCTCAGCGTGTCTTCGGGCTTCTTTGACGCCCATTCACATAACGACTGGTTCTGCATCAAGAAGGAACCGTGCAAGTACTTCGAGCCCTTCATCCGCCAGGGTATCACCTCCTTTGTGACGGGCAACTGCGGCCTGTCGGCGGTTGGTTTCGAACCGGACACGCCCTACGTCGACAAGATCGGCGGCGGGCTCTTCAAATACGGCGACGGCTCCACCACCGGCGTGTATCCCACCGTCAAATCCTTCTTCGACGCCATAGACCACAATAACCCCTGCAACATTGCCGTCCTCGTTGGCCACTGCTCGGCCCGCTCCAGCGTGGCCGGCTGGGAGAACCGCGAGCTCACGCCGGAAGAGAAGGAACGCATGCTCGGCATCATGGAGCAGGGCCTGAAGGAAGGCGCCTGCGGCCTCTCCCTCGGCATGATGTACGAGCCCGGCCGCTACACCAGCGTGGCCGAAACCGGCGAAGTGGCCCGTCTGGCTGAGAAATACGACCGCCCGCTGACTGTCCACGCAAGGGCTCTTTCGGCAATCACGATGGACTATCCCATGTTCGGCAGGCCCCACAACCTCCGGGCGCTCGACGAACTGGTCGAAATCACCAAAGGCACCCACCTCAAGCTTCAGTACTCCCACGCCATCTTCGTGGGCACCAGCACGTTCAAGACCAAAGACGAACTACATCGCATCCTGGACGACCTTCGCAAGGAGGGCGCCGATGCATGGTTCGATATATACAACGAGACCCTGGGCGTTTCCGTCATGACCGTTTTCCTGCCAAGCTGGTTCCAGAGCCTGTCGCCCGAGGAGCGCCGCAAGCCAAAGAACAGGCTGCGTCTCGCCACCGTGTGCAACAGCATGATACTGAACATGCTGGGCTTCGGATGGAAAGATATCGTCATAGCCTACCTCGGCCCCGGGCTGGAACAGTACGAGGGCAAGAGCGTGGCCCAGATTGCGAAGGAATGGAAGAAGTCCTGCTTCACCACATACCTGGAACTGGCCGAGATGTCCGGCTTCAAGGGCCGCGCCAACATGGGGCCCTACAGCACTCCCGAAATCATAGAATGGCAGTCAAAGCGCGACAATGTGCTCTATATGACCGACGCCTGGGTGGAGGAATACGGCATCCAGAATCCAGCCATCTACGACTGTTTCCCCAAGTTCATTCGTTCCTCCCTCCTCGGCAAAGGGGACACGATGCCCCGCACGATACGCAAGATGACCGGTGCCGTCGCAGACCGTTTCTCCATCAAGGAGCGCGGCTACGTCAAGCCGGGATACTTCGCCGACCTGACCGTCTTCGACGAGGCGGAAATGGCCGCCGCCACGCCCGACCAGGAGCGCGCCTTCGGTATCAGCCGCGTCTTTATCAACGGCCGAGAAGTGCTCTCCGGCGACGTGCTTGACAAAGAGGCCATCAAGACCTCTGGTCACGCGCTGAAGTGTTAAGGTTCGGGCAGTGAAACCGACCTGGCGGTCACGGTCAGGGGGTGCCGGCCGCTGATGTGGGCGCGGACTTCATCCATCGGGGTGAAGAACACGTTGAAGGCGGAGGAAGTCGGGAAACGGTTGAACCAGGGATCGGATTCGAAATAGTATTCTATGCCGGTGATTTTGCCGCTGCCCATCAGCGCCCTGTGGTAGGCGGTGATGCGCTGGACGATGCGGGGGAGGAGTTTCAGCCCCTGCCGGCCGTTCTTGAATGTGACTATAGCAACCACGTGCCACTTCGGGCGCTTGTCGATGAGCGCCTCCCGCTGTTCTTTCGTTGTGCGGTGGCTTATCGTGATGTGGCGTCCGTACCTGGTGTTGATTTCGTCCATTATCTGCCTGAACACTTTGCCGTGGGCCGAGGTGTCCTTTATGCCGTTCAGGCGGATGTAGTAGTGGATCATTTCGTGGATTACAGTGTCTTCCAGCTCGGCTTCAGGCAGGTCGAAACGGGTGCTGATGCGGAGTTTGAATCCGTAGTATTCCGGGGCACGGAAGGGGCGCCTGCGGGTTTTGAAAGTGCACAGCCCCACATACGATGCCGCATTGCTCAGGGCAATGGGGATCTTTGGCAGCTTGTCGCCGAAGATGGTCCTGTTGAATTCGTCAAACCTGGCTTCGATATATGGTACGGTGGCTTTCACTTCTGGTGTTTTCGTCAAAATTAAGAAAAAAAGCGTACTTTTGAGGAAACAATTGGATTCTGAAATGAAATTAATGCTTTTACTGTCGATGTTTATGTCTCTGTTTGGATGCACCAGTTGGGAAAATGATAACGAGGGCCGCAAGCCTGAAGGGGCCTTCATGTACTATGAGTACAGGTCCACGACCATGCGGGAGTACCCGCACGAGTACTGGCGCCTGGAAAACACGAAGGAGTCCGGGCTGACGCTTTCGTGGGCAAAGTGCAATTCCGATATCACCGTTCTGCGCGTGCCGGAAGAGGCGGTGCAGAAGCTGACCGACCTGGTCAATCAGTACAAGTTGTACAAGCTTAAGAGTTCCTATAAGCCGCCGTTCGATGTCAGGGACGGCATTATGTGGCATGTTTACATCCGCTACGAAAAGAGCGATACCTACTCCAGCGCCGACAACGCATGGCCTCCCAAAGCGCTCTGGAGCGGCATCGAAGCTATCAATGCCTACCTCGATACCCTCATCTCCGCCTCCACCGAATCCGACATTCTCGAGATCAAGAAAAATCGATAATTAGAATGGATTCTGCGGCGGGGCGAAGTCGTAGAAGGTCTTGTAAGGGAAGCGGCGGGGAGCGCCGGGCTTGTCGGGATAGAAATCCGCCATCTCATCAACGCGTGCCTTAAGGGGCGCCAGTCTCTCCTGGAGTTCTGCCGGGGCGTCTTTCCACTGAAGCGGGCTGCAGAACTCCGGATCCGTACGGTAATTGTAGATGCGCCCGTCCCAGAAGTAGGCATAGTCATCGTCCATGGCGTAACGTGACGCCTTGGGCGACGGCGTGGTCGGCCACAGGGGGTTGAAATGGATGAGCACCAGCTCCTTGGGCTCAGGCTCGCGGCCGCATAATTCCGGGTACAGGCTCACTCCGTCCAGCTTCCAGTCGGCCGGAATCTCCACTCCGGCGATGTCGGCGATCGTGGGCATGATGTCGGTCAGGTCCACAAGGTGGTTGCTGACGCGCCCGGCGAGGCGGTCGCCCCAGGTGATGATAAGCGGCACGTGGGTGCCGAGGTAGGTCGGCTCACCCTTGCCGCCGCGGTATTCGTGGCCGTCGGCGTGCTTGGAAAGGATGCGGGTCGATGTTCCGTTGTCGGTTGCGAAGATGAAGATGGTATTGTCCCAGACGCCGTGGTCTTTCAGCTTCTGCACCATGGCGCCGACCTGCTTGTCGAGGTACTTGACCATGTATTTGAAGTAGGACGTATCGGCTCCTGCGGTGAAGCGGCTGTCGTAGCAGTCGTCCCATTCGGAATCGTCGGGCGTTGAGGTGTGGGGCGTGTGGACCAGGGGCTCCGTGTAGTAGAGCAGGAAGCGTTCGCCGGCGTCAACCTTGCGGTCGATGTAGTCGAAGGCGTACTCCTGCATGGCGTCGGGGCCGTAGATGGCGAAGTCGTAGCGCTTGCCGTTGTTGTCCCACATGCTATTGGCGTAACGGTCGGTCTGGCGGGGGCCGCGGCTCTCAAGGTACATCTCCACCTGTGAGCAGAACGACTCGTCGAAGCCGGCCTTGGGAAGCATCGCGCGGCTCCTTCCGAGCTGCCACTTGCCCACGATCGCGGTGTTGTAGCCTCCCTGCTTCGCCACCTGTGCAAACGTGTGCTCGTCTTCGTTCATGTAGCCGAACGCCACGTAGTTACGGTCGTTGTAGAGGCCCGTCATCACCTGCACGCGCGAGGGGGAGCTCAGCGGCTGTGCGTTCATGTTGGTGTAGCGGATACCCTGGGAGGCGAGGGCGTCGATGTTGGGCGTTTCGTATTCGATGCCGCCATAGCAGCCGAAGCACTCGGCGCCGATGTCGTCGGCGAAGAAGAACACGATGTTGGGCTTCGAAGGCTGGACCTGGGAAGTGCAACCGGCCAGCGCGGCAAGGCCGCCGATTCCGGCAGTTAATTTTTTTATCATAGTTACTTGGTCTGGATCACGATTGCGCCGCCGTGCGCTATGGTGCCGAGAATCACGGCATTTGACGAGTCGAGCACGGAAATGAGGCGGACGTCGCTGAGCGCCACTCCGCTGATGCTTTCGGCTTCGACGCCGTCAATCATCACGAGCGCCCTGCTGAAGCGGGAGAAATTGGGGACGTTGGCCTGCAGGAAAGCGTAGATGTCGTTGTTGTAGCGGCTCACGTCGTCGGCCGTGGGCGAATAACCCTTGATAGAAGTTATCTTGTTGGATACGGTGGTGTTGCCGTAGGGCTGGGCCACCTCTCCGTCGGTCCGGCCCTGGTTATTTGACTGATAGCCTGTGCCGCAGCCTGCAGCAAGTATCGCCAAAGCGATCACGGTGATGATTCTGCTTCTCATATTATGTATTTTACACGTTCAATGGCTGTAAATTTAAAGATTTTGGTGGACTTTCACAATAGCTGCCCATGAAACGCGGCAGTCGTTCCTACCATGTCAAAACAGCGTGGGGTAGGCGTAGTTGGTGCTTTCAATCAGTAAACAAAGGCCGGGCACTTTCGCGCCCGGCCTCGGAAGAGTTATAACTCAATTATTCAGTGAGTTGAGACTTAATTGAGTACAACATTGGTGAAAACGATGTTGGTGGTCCCTGAGGTGAAATTAGTAGTGGGATCTCCAATCACTTCCTCAATTGTTGAGGGCGCTACCGAGGGAGATGTACCATTTACGCTGGCGGTTGCCTTTATGGTTAATGGACTTCCAGATGCGCCAAGTGTATAATTTGCTGTATCAGCACCGAATCCGCCAAACAATAAACCGGCTTTGAACTTGGTATCTGTTGTCAAAGAGCCGCCTACAGTAAAGTTCTTGATGGTATTTGTTCTGGCCATGTCGCCAAACACAAGTCCGGCATGGCTGGTTCCTGCTGCTCCGTTTGCAGTTATTGTGCTGGAAACCGAACCACCCGTAATACCACAACTTGCATAACCGATATAACCGGCTACACGGCTTCCGGCCAAAGCATTGCTCACATTAATAATGCTGGTTGAGGAGCTGTTTTTTACCGTTCCGTAGAGAGCACCGGCAAGACCTGCGATACGCATTTTTGCGGCAGCGGTACTTGTTAAATTGCCACTGTTATTGCATGTATCACATGTATTCCCGCTGGAATAGTAGAATCCCCAGACACCTCCTACATATGAGAATGCTGTTGATGTGGCATTGGACAACATAAGATCTCCTGTATTGTCGCAATTCTTCAATTGTGAACTCTTGACATTTGTTGCACCGACAACACCGCCGAGCCAGACAGAATTCTTTATGCCTCCTCCATTAACGGTTATATTTCCGTCATTGTCGCAATTATCCAGAGTGACCACAACCTGTCCGATTCCAAGTACGCCTCCGATAGCAGCGCTTGAAGAGATATCATCCAGAGTTATGGACATATCACCGGTATTTTTGTTGTCTTTAATTGTTTTATCGACATTTTGGTATCCGATTACGCCACCGTACCTGCCGACCGGGGCATAAGCGTATCCTTCCGGCACGATCTTTTTTCTGGTCACTGATATAGTCGCGCTATTTGAGCATCCAATAACATCGCTCCGCTGCATTCCGGACACACCGCCAACCCTGCTGTCGGTAGTCATATTAGTCAACGTCAAAGCATTTCCTGTATTAATGCATCCGTTAAGTGCGCAATCGTTTTCAGCATATCCGACAATGCCACCCACGTTACTCACTGGCTTTGGATAGGTGTTCCCATCAATGGTTAAGGATTCACAATCGTGCGATACTTCTATTGTGGCTGAAGACTCGCAATTATTGATTGCTTGGTAACAATCCCCAACAATGCCACCAATTTGAGCAGTACGAGCATTGGTGGTGAAACTTTCCGTCGAAGTCGACAAATTCTTGCATCCACTGATTGCCGCTTTAGACCAGCCAACTATGCCTCCGAAAGCAACCCACGATTTTTGTGCTTTCGCCATCTTTGTATTTGCTGAAATAGCTCCATAATTGATGCAATCAGCTATCTTCAAGGAGCCTTCTCCAACTATGCCGAAACATCCTCCAATGTTTGCTCCAATGCATCCTCCAATGCCACCTACGTATGCGTTGCCGGAATTTGAGAATAAACCAGATAAAGAAACTTTGCCGTTGTTGACACATCCTGAAGCTGAAACATTATCAATGCCGGGGCCAACCAAACCTCCTGCAATGCCTCCGACTCCCGGGCGGGCATTACCAACAGTATCGCTATTTGTGAAGCTGATATCACCATTGTTTTTGCAGTCCTTGAGGGAGATCTGGCCATATCCCAAGATACCTCCAGTGTTGAAATACCCCCCTGTACCTCCGTTCCAACTGACTGTTATGTTGCCTTTATTGATACAACCGGAGAAGCCGCCATATATAGATGTTGCGTAACCTGTTGTGGTCTCTGCTGACCCTGTGTCAAAGCCGGTTCCTCCGCAGATACCTCCTGTATAAATACTACTGAGCCAGCCAGAAGTGCCAGGATTGGTCGCATTCACCGTAATGTCTCCATCATTAGTACAATCTATCACTCGCCAAGTAGCGCCTGCCTGCCTGCCAGAGAGACCGATCACTCCACCATAATACTGAGTACCACCCATTTCGGCGGTTAAAGAGAGATTTATTGTGACACTGCCCTTATTGGTACAGGAAATGATTCTTGCCGAAGCATTAGATGTTCGACCGACGATAGCGCCAAAGAAGCTTTGTATGGATCCATCAAGGTTGAATACGATGTCAGATTCATTAATCAAGTTGGACGCGGTGCCTTTCAGATTGCCAACGAAAACGCCATAATACGGGTCATCGGAGGAGGTGATGACAGGAGTAATAGAACAGCTGGAGTCAATGGTCAAGTTCTTGATGGTTCCAGCCGTGGTAGTGCTGAAAAATAGACACACTCCATTGCTGGTCCAATTGCTAATCTTATGGAACTGTCCGTCGAACACATTGGCGAAGGAAGCGCGGGAGGTGACTGTGAGACTGCTGAGGTCGAGGTCGTTGACAACGTAGGCGTCCTTGGCTACAGTTCCTCCGAGGAAGGAGACGAGCTCGGCGCCGGTCTCGATGACGGCAACTTCAGTGCCTTTGGACGTACTGCCAAGGGTGCCGAGTTTGCGGCCCTGTCCGGGGGTGCCGAGGTCGAGGCTGGCGGTGCCGGAGACGTAGCGGCCGGTGCCGGCGGTGATCTGGGCGGCGGTTCTGGTGAACACGCGGATGCCGCTGTAGACAGCAGGCTTGACTGCAATCCAGTAGTCGCCGCTTGCCGGTGGTGTGACGGTCACGGATGGTGAGGCTCCGGTCAGAGTGGCCGTGGCGTCGTTGTTGGTGTGGAGTATGACGCGGGTTACGTCATTGCCGGCGGTGACCCTAAGGAAGCTGACGGCGCTGGTGAAGTTGAAGTCGGTGCCGTTGTCGGAGGTCGCTGTGGCAACCAGGGCGGCAGGGTCGATGCTCATGCCAGAGGAGATTGTCTGCACGGCGGGGATGGTATAATCATCGGCTGTTGCGCCTGCAGCGGATGCCGGGAAGACGCCCTTGACGGGGGTGTAGCCGGCAGGCACGGAGCCCGTGAATGTGGCCACGGCAGTGTCTTCGCCGCCTGTGAGGTCAAGGACCTGCTTGCTGCCGCCGGCATCGTAAACGGCCAGCTGGTCGCCAGCGGCCCACTTCCAGGTGTAGCCATTAGCGTCGTCGATGTATGCTTTGGTGTCATCAAGCCTTGCGGTGATGGTGAGAGTGACCATCTCGGGGGCTACCTGCTCTCCGGGGATGTCTGAAGGGGTGTCAGGAATGATTTCCTTGGGTGCGCATGAAACGAGCGCGGCAGCGAAGAAAGCTGCAATGATGAGAAAATGCTTTTTCATAATCGGTAAGTTTAGCTGAGTTCGTATGCATCTTCATCTTCGTCATAAATGACTTTCGGAGCTGAATTTGGCCCTGAAGCACACAGGACCTTCCCCACTTGAAGGGTCATGATTCTACACTGGGGGGGGGTGTAGATCTCATTGTTTAAATGCTTCATAATTAATTAGTTATGGTTTGTATGTCAAAAATCAGGTGGTATGTGGCATGCATAAAACGCGTTCAAGCGCTTAAGTGCCTGAACACCAAAGATACTAATATTTTATAATAATCAAACGTTTTTTGCGGAAAAAACGCAGAGGCGCACGCCGCCGATGGCGAGGAGGGACTGGGCGACCAGGTAGGTGCTCATCACGCCAAAGCCGCTCATGAAGGGGCTGAGGGTGCCGAAGTTGCGCACGGCGATGAGGGAGTCGGAGAAGGTGAACAGCAGGGCGCCGCAGAGGATGATCCACCAGGTCGCGCCGCCAATCCGGAGCACGCCGGTCAGGCCGCTGAATAGTAGCATCATAAGCGCAAGGGCGTAGATGCCCATCGGAGCCAGCATGACACCGTTCACTCCGATCACGAGGGCCAGGACAGCCGCCGCTGCGATGGCGCCCGCTATGCCCGCGATCCACTGCCAGGGCTTCAGCCCCCTCCATGAAATGCCGCCGAACAGGCAGATATAGAAGATATGGCCGACGAGGAATAAACCGATGCCGCCGGCGAAGAAGGCGAAGCCGCTGCCAATCAGCATGGTGTCGCCCGCGAAGCCGAAGAGCTGGCCGGCGAGCAGGAGGGCCGCCTGCTTCCCGGGCACCGCGCCCCTGCACAGCAAATAAGTGAATGTCGTGACGCACAGCAGAGGCATCAGCGCAGGTTTGACTATCTTCTCAATACTGCCGTCGGTCAGGCAGCCGGCAAGATTGAGCGCGCAGCAGACCACAAAGAACACGGCCGGAATTATCCAAAGTTTCAGTTTTCTCATAATGAATCCGATTTGTTTACAAAAATATAATTAATTTTGCATACTTATGGGATTATTCAATTTTTTCGGAGAAAGCGAGCACCGCGTATTCAACTACAAGCCGATCTACTACGATCCTGAAGAGGAGAAGCGCAAGCAGATGTTCGGCGCCGTGGACGGTACGTTCGAGAAAGAAAAGGAGAAGGGTACCTACGTCCCAGGCTCCTATATCAAGGGTTCGCTCCGCGACGGGGCTTACAGCCGCACCCGCAGCCATCTGGGGAAGACCCACACCATCATCGGCATCATCAGCCTGCTGCTGATCGTGGCGATACTGTACTTCATTGCCAAATTCTATTCAATGCTGTAGGATGGGAAGGCTTAAGGTACTTTCGGCCAGGATATCCAATATGATCGCCGCGGGAGAAGTGGTCCAGAGACCGGCTTCCGTGGTCAAGGAACTGATGGAGAACGCCGTGGACGCAGGCGCAACGCAGGTGGACGTGGTTATCACTGACGCCGGCCGCACGCTCGTGCAGGTCATCGACAACGGCTCCGGCATGAGCCCATCGGACGCGGTCCTCTGCTTCGAGCGCCACGCCACATCCAAGATTGCGACCGCCGCCGACCTCGAGAACATACTGACCTACGGCTTCCGCGGGGAGGCGCTGGCCAGCATCGCCGCCGTGGCGCAGGTGACCCTCCGCACGCGCCGCCCCCAGGACGAAACTGCCACGCAGGTGACCATAAGCGGCGAGGAAGCCGTCAAGACCTCCTCCGTCTCTGCCCCAGTAGGCTCCAATTTCGCGGTCCGCAACCTGTTCTACAACACCCCCGCCCGCCGCAAGTTCCTGAAGTCCGACAACGTGGAATTCAAGCACATAGTGGAAGAATTCACACGCATCGCCATACCCCGTCCCGAAATAGGCTTCACCCTGTCCCACAACGGCAAGGAAGTCTTCGTGCTGCGCAAGGCACAGTCGCTCAAGTTCCGTATCCAGGACGTCATCGGCCGAAACGTCGTCGGCGAAGTGGTGGACGTGACAGCCGATACTTCCATCGTGAAGATCAGCGGCTTCGCAGGGCGTCCGGAGAGCGCTCGCAAGGCCGTTGGCAACCAGTTCTTCTTCGTCGGCGGGCGCTATTTCCGCAGTCCCTACCTCCACAAGGCAGTCATGAAGGCCTACGAGGAATTCATTTCCGACGGCCTCACCCCTTCATACTTTATATTCCTGCAGGTCGACCCCCATTCCGTGGACGTGAACATCCACCCCACGAAGACTGAAATCAAGTTTGAAGACGACAACGTCATCTTCCAGGTGCTCTATGCTGCTGTGCGCGAGGCTCTTGGCCGCGGCAGTTTCGGGGCGAGCCTGGATTTCGACACCGAAGGCTCTGTCGAATTCCCCAACCGTGGCCGCGGCTTCGAAGAGTACAGAGGTTCGACATTCACCCCTTCGGTCGAATTCGACCCCACATTCGACCCCTTTAACCCCGGTCCCAGTGAGCCGCAGGTGCAGCAGCCGGCCCCCTCGTATGAACGAGGAGGCTTATCCGGCCGCAAGCCCGACTTCGGCCGGCTCTTCGACTCCGCGCAGGCGGCGGCCGACCTGATGATAATCCAGGGACGCTTCATCGTGACCCGCAGTGAATCGGGGCTGATGATAGTCCACATACGCCGCGCCTGGGAGCGTATCCTCTACGAGAGCGCCCTGAGGGCCGTGGCGGAAGGGGAGCACGTCACACAGACCGCACTCTTCCCCGTGCAGGTGAAGGTGGGCGTGCAGCAGAGGCTGCTTTTTGACGAGAATGCGGAGCTGCTGTCAAGCCTGGGCTTCGACATAACCCCCATCGGCACGGACACGGTTGCCGTCGAAGGCGTGCCGGAGGGTTACAGCTGCGAACCCGGCAAGGTGGAGCAGATGATAGGTGACCTGATGCTCATACTGTCCGACTGCGGCACGGGGCTGGATGCGGTGATGCAGCAGAAGACGGCGTCCAAGTTCGCTATGCTGGGCTCCGTGAATGCCCAGGTGCCCGATTCCCCGCAGGCGGCGCAGCACTTGCTGGACATGCTTTTTGCCTGCGAAAACGCAGAGTTCACTTCCAACGGCCGCAAGATTGTGTCGGTGCTGGGAGCGGACGAGATTGAAAAGAGATTTTGAGGATGTCATACTACTACCAGGAAAACAGCGGCGGCTTTCTGTCCCGCATTCCCACGGTGACCAAGAACCTTATCCTGGTCAACGTGCTGGTCTTCGTGGCCACGATTATCAATGAAAACTACATGATAGGTACCTTCGGGCTTTTCTATCCGACGTCTCCGTATTTCCGCTGGTGGCAGGTGATAACGCACATGTTTATGCACGGCGGCTTCTGGCACATCCTGTTCAACATGTACACGCTGTTTATCTTCGGCGTGGTGGTTGAGCGCATCATTGGGAGCAAGAAGTTCCTGCTATTCTATTTCATCTGCGGGTTTGGCGCCGCGGCGCTCCAGATGGGCACGCAGTACATCGAGATGCAGGCGTTCCTGGGTTCCGATTCGAAGCTTGCCCTGGAGTCGATTATGGCGCTGAAGAGCACTCCGACCGTGGGCGCTTCCGGTGCCATCTACGGCGTGCTGATCGGCTACGCGATGCTGTTCCCGCAGTCGAAGCTGACGCTGATTTTCCCGCCCGTGACGCTGAGTGCGAAATGGATGGTGATTATCTTTGCCGTGATTGAACTGTTCACTGGGGTGGTCGGTTTTGCCGACGGCGTGGCGCATTTCGCGCACCTTGGCGGCATGCTGATCGGCTGGATCATGATTAAGATTTGGCGGGCAAGAGGCGTTCTGTTTGAGCGAGATACGTTATGAAAGAGATTATTGACGAGGCCGTCCGCGTCTTGAAGGCGGGCGGAGTAATTCTGTATCCTACGGACACCGTGTGGGGCCTGGGATGCGATGCGACTAATCCGGAGGCGGTGGCGAAGGTGTTCGCTATCAAGAGGCGCAGCGAGGCGAAGTCGCTTGTGGTGCTGGCGTGCGACCTGGATATGGTGGCGCTGCACGTCAGGGAGATTCCGTCGATTGCGATTGACTTGGTGGAGGTGAATGATGCTCCGATGACGATTGTGTATCCGGGGGCGCAGGGGCTGGCGCCGGAGGTTGTGGCGGAGGATGGTTCGGTGGGGATAAGGATTCCGCGTCATGAGTTTTGTGAGGCGTTGATCCGCCGCCTGCGCAGGCCGCTTGTGTCGACGTCGGCGAATGTTTCGGGTGAGCCTTCTCCGGCGTCGTTTGCTGAGATTTCGCCGGAGATTGTGGGCGCCGTTGACTGGTGTGCTCCGCGCAGGTTCGAAGCCGGCGCCACCGGTCGGCCGTCCCAGATTATCAAACTCGGCCTCCGTGGCGAGGTCGAAATCATCCGACCGTAATGTATATTGGACTTATATCTGACACACATGGGGTGTTTGGGGAGCAGTTCAAGGAGTTCTTTGAACCGGTGGATGTGATTTGGCATGCGGGGGACTGGGGCGGTGACGCTTCGTTTGCCGACGGGATTGCTGAGTTTAAGCCGGTGGTGGGGGTACACGGGAACTGCGACGGATCGGGAATACGGTATATGTATCCGGAGGCGCAGGTGTTGCAGTTGCAGGGGATGAAGGTCCTGATGACTCATATCGGGGGCTCGCCGGGGCATTATTATCCGTCCGCGAGGGCCCTGATCGAGCAGCACAAGCCGGACATTTTTATCTGCGGCCACTCGCATATTCTGAAAGTTATGAGGGATACTAAATACAATCTCCTTTATATCAATCCCGGGGCTGCGGGCCTGCAGGGATGGCAGCTTGTGCGCACCGCACTGCGCTTTAAAATAGAGAAAGGAGAAGTTAAAGATATGGAAGTCTTTGAATTACCAAAATAAAGTGGTAATTTTGCGGGTTGGTTGAAAAAGTTTAACCATTTAAATTTTTAGTACAATGAAGAAGGTTATTATTTCTCTCGCCATTGCAGCCATGTGCTTCTGCGCCTGCTGCAACAACAACCAGAACAAGCAGAGCGAAGGCGAAGCTGCTGCAGTCGAGCAGGCAGAGGCTTGCTGCGACAAGTGCAAGGAAGAAGGCAAGGAGTGCAGCGGTGACTGCAAGGATTGCCAGGAAAAGTGCGAGAAGGCTGAAGGCCAGACTTGCGAGGGCTGTCAGAAGGCTGAGTAAACCTGAGCGACAGCTACGAGTGCAGCCGTCTCCGTCCGGAGGCGGCTTTTTCCTAATGTGACGGGCTTCCAACCCCGGCTCAGCGCCAATTCCGCCTCCTCCGGAGAAAAGTCTCCCTCCGGTCCAATCAAGATATAAATATCATTAGAACAATTCTCAAGTAATTCTTTTACCGTGAATTTGTCGCCGTCGAAGCAGTAACAGATCATTTTGAGGGCGGAGTCGGGGGCTGAGAGGATGAAGTCGCGGACTGAGCAGGGGGCAGCAATCGTGGGGACGGCGCCCTTTAGCGACTGCTTGGCGGCGGAGCGGACGATGCGCTCCAACCTCTCGGTTTTAAGCACCTTGCGCTCAGAGCGCTCGCCGAGCACGGGCGCAATTACGTCCACGCTAATCTCCGTAGCTTTCTCCACGAACCACTCGAAACGGTCGATGTTCTTCGTGGGGCAGACCGCCATGGTCAGGTGGTACGGATGCCCGCCGAAACCGGGCTCGCTTGATACCACGCGGGCCGATGCCCCCTTGGGGTCGGCATTCTCGAGGATGCAGCGGTAAAGTGTGCCCCTGCCGTCAATCACTGAAATCTCATCTCCCGCCCTGTGCCGCAGTACGCGGACGCAGTGGGTGGATTCTTCCTGGTCTAGCAGTATGAGCCCGTTATCGATGACGTCGCTGAAGAAAAGTTCCATAAGTACTGCAAAGATGGTGAAAAATGCTTAACTTTACACCAACAAACTTATAGAAATGATGCACGTCAAGACTATATTCAAGCTGATTCTATGTGCTGCCGTGCTTGCTGCCTGTAGCAGGGAGTCGGAACCGGAATGGACTGCAGTCTCCGATCTTTCGTTCACGGCATCCCGTGAAGCCACCGGTCCCGCAACCAAAACCTCCGTCCAGTCCGACGGCAGGAGCGTCTGGTGGAGCGTCGGCGACAGGATACTGGTATTTGCCGGCGCCGGTGCTGCCCCTGCGCAGTTCGTGAGCAGTGAAACTGAGCCCAGTCCAGTGGCCGTATTCACCGGCGAGGCTGCCCAGTCCGACACCTATTACGGCATCTACCCAGTCAGCGACGTCGCGTCAGTGGCCTCCGACGGCACAATTACTGTCGCTATCCCTGAAACCCAACAGGCCGTCGAAGGCACGTTCGACACCGATCTTTTCCCTGCAGTAGCTACAGCAGAAGGTAACAAAATGCACTTTTGCAACGTTGCCGGCGGCATCAAGTTCTCGCTCTCCGAAGAGGGCGTCAGCCACGTGTCGCTCAGCGGCTGCGGCGGTGAGGCCATCGCCGGCACGGCTAAGGTGACCCTCCAGGAAGGCATCCCAATACTTCAGGAAATCACAAATCCCAAACAGGAAGTTACCTTAACTGCCCCCGATGGTGGCTTCGTCCCCGGTAAGCAGTACTATGCGGTGCTGTATCCCGTCTCCCTGCCCGAAGGCTTGACAATCACTTTGAAGCACAGCGGCGGCGTGCCTGATTCCAAACTTGTCTCCCACAGGGCCCAAACCATAAAGCGTGGCACGTTCGGTGCGCTTGAGGGAATCAATTCCGTGACCCCGTGCGGTGGCAATGTGCGTTTCTACATTTCTGCCGGCAGCGACATCTGCTCCGCCCTCGGCATTCATGCGGGCGACCTGAGCACATATAAGGTCAACGTGAACGGAACTTCCTGCGACATACAGACCGATACCGACGGCCGTTACTTTATCGAAGCCCCTGCGGCTGCCGACAGCAAGTACACTGCTGCCTTGCTTGGCCCCGACGCCTCAACCTGGTGCGGCTCCGACCCTTTCAGCGGAGTCCCGGTTCCGTACTCACAGTTCTGGAGCGCCACCCAGGCGGCCTACCCGTCTTACCCCCGCTTCTTGAGCTGGAGCTCCGAAATGGGCAACACCCTGAATTTCTCCGACTGCCTCTCTCTCGTGAACCTGAGGCTTAAAGGCTCAGCATCAATCAGTTCCGTTAAGATAAGGGCTCTCGCTGGCGAGCGCCTCAGCGGCATCGCAGCCTACACTCCTGAAGCCGGCTTGGGCCTGACGGAAGGTCTCGACTGGGCTGTGGTCAACTGTACAGAACACGGCAACTTCGTACCGCTTGCCTCCGAGGCAATCTCGATACCTTTGTTCATCAGCCCCGGCAACTATTCCGCCGGCCTTGAACTCACCATCTGCGACTCTTCGCACAGGATGATGCGCAAGACCATAAGCCCCATAGACCTCAAGCCCGGGCAGGTCTGCAAGCTGCTGCTGACATGGGCTCCTGACGATGATCTGCTGTTCTATGAAGGCTTCGACAATTTCGTCTGGGGCGGAGATATAATGTCTGGCGAAAGCGCCTTCGGATATGCCCCCGATGATACCCAGATAGGCATTTCTGGTGGCCTGGAACGCGATGGTTATGCCATGTCGGCGACCAAAGTAGCATACAATAATCCCGGCACCGGCTTCATCCAGCCAAATTCATGGTCTGGCGTTGAGAACAGCACCGTCGGCGCAACCCATGCAGTAAGTGAGTCCTACGTGGCGAGCCGCAACATCTCGGACTGGACCTACCTGTTCCGTTGCCAGGAGTGCCCCGGCTACCTTGCCGTCGGCACAGGCAATTCCTATAGGGGCCAGGTCCGCACCCCGTTCCTTTCCAGTATAGAGAGCCTCACAGACATTGTCATTTCATTCCGCTTCTGCCTGCAGAATGGATTCAACGACGCCCTTTTAATAGACATTTTAAATGCCGGATACATTAGCTCCTGCAGGTTGGACGGCGCTGAAGTGACTCCGACGGCGAAGGGCATCAAGTCCAATCATTGCGAGGCCAAATTCAGTAAGAATACTTTCGTGATCCCAGCTTCCGTAGCGGCGGCCAAGGAATGGCATACCCTGGAGATGACAGTAACGAACGCCACCGACGCAACGCTCTTTGATATTAAGGGCGCCAGCTCCTCCTATGGCATCCACGGCTTCTGGCTTGATGACTTCACGATACGTACTATCCCCGGATCATCCCGCAAAGGCAACCTGCGCCTGTTGTACTGGAACATCCAGAACGGAATGTGGTACGACCAGGCCAACAACTACAAGGATTTCGTGGCTTTCGTGAAAAAGTACGATCCCGACGTCTGCGTCTGGTGCGAAGCGTCCTCCATCTACAAGAACAACACCAACACTTCGGCGTCCAGCTCCAGTCGTTACCTGCCCAGCAACTGGCTGACACTGTCCAAGCGTTACGGCCACAATTATGCGGCCACCGGCGGCTGGCGGGACAACTACCCCCAGGAAATCACTGCCAAGTATCCCATCACCACCGTGCTCAAAATCACGGACACAGATACATCCGGCAAGCCTGTCGCCCACGGTGCCGCCATCCAGAAGATTACCGTCGGCGGCCGGGATATCTATTTCGTGACCTGCCATATGTGGCCGCAGGCTTATGGCTTCGGTGTGGCCTCATCCGACCAGGAGCGGAGCAAAGCGGCCTACGAGGGCGACTACTACCGCCAGTATGAAATGCAGTACATCCTTGCCCATACCATAAATGCCCCTCAGTACTCCGGCGTGGAGAACTGGGTGCTGCTGGGAGACATGAATTCCCGCTCAAGAGTGGATAACGGCACGTACAACTATACCACCACCAGTACCGCTTTCCTCACCCAGGACGAGATTCTGAACACCACTGACATGGTGGACGTCATCAACAGCCGCTATCCATCGCCGGATAACTTTGTGGCCAGTACCTATGGTACTTCCCGCATCGACTATGTCTATGTGTCGCCGGCAATGATGGAGACAGTTGTCAACGGCTTCATCCTGAACGACCAGTGGAACTACAAGGGCGACAAGAGTCCCTACGTGGACAGTTTCCGGATGCCATCCGATCACCGGCCGATAATAGTTGACTTCGAGCTATAAAAAAGAGGTCGCCGGCGACCTCTTTTTTTATATAGAAAACTACGTTTTATTCCGAAACCAGCACGCGGCAGCGCATGTTGTGCGCCTGCGAACTGAACGGCTGGTTGTCGTAGGAGAACTTCGTCTGGGCCTGGTTCATGAAGTTCCTGCGGAACTTGTGGTCCATATCTGTGTTGTTGTCGGCATAGTATGACCAGTAAACCACACGGCCCTTGTTGTCGGACACGCCTCCAACCAGAGCATATTTACCCTGTCCTAAATAACCTGCGGCAGGGAAATACATTATATGTCCGCCGGTATCCGTGTTCCACTTGCCTGCAAAATAACTGTTGAGCAGGTGATCGGAGACCGGATAATTGTTGGTTTCCTGGTAGGTGTGGGTGGCCGTGATGAGGCAGTAGCCCTGCGGGCATGGATCGTAGTCGTTGGTCTTGGCTGTATTGGTGTTGCTCACAATCCAGATATTCATTCCATCGGTGCCTTTAGGCCCGCCCTTAAGTACGACATTGGTCCAGACGGTCTCGGTGGCTGAGCCATATTTAGTGCCGGTGCTCTTGTGGTAGGCGTAGTTAGGGAACTGCTCCTGCTCGGCCAGGGTGCTCTTTACAGATGTGCTCTGGGCAAAGCGGTGGCAGTAGTTGCTGAATCCGTACATGACGGCTATTCTGTAATTATCCCATGCGGCTGTGGAATTCTTAATCTCCTTGAGTCGGGGATAAGGGATGTGGTTGCCGTACTGATAGTAGGTTCCGATGGTCTCCAGCCACTGGTCTTTTGTCATGCCTGTGATATCGGATTCGGACTTGGGAGCCCAGGTGGCGCCAACGTTGCGGTCCAGTATTGCCTGTGGCATAGTGGTTCCGTCCATTTTGATGTTCTCAGGCTTGTCCGTGACCCAGATATGATAGTTCCAAAGCAAGGTCGTGGCCGCTCCCTGAAGGTTCTGGTCAATGGCAATAAGGGCATTTCCTTCACGGTTGCCGCCAGTGTAGAGGAAGCTTACCCTGTGGGTGTTGGCATCGTAGGTGATGTTGTTGATGAGCCGCTTGTCTTCGGACCAGACGATGTTGGCTGTCTTGGCCAGGTCGAAGGTCGTACCGTCCATTATGCTTGCCGCCTCAAAACTGTATGCCTTTGCGTCTGCACCTGCTTCTACCATATAGCAGTTGGAACGTCCGCCAGCGTCAAGCGCAACGGGGCTTGCGGGGAAGCGGGAATCAACGTCGATGGTCTTGACCTTCAGCACGGTATTACGCTCTACGGTCAGGTCGTTGTTGGAAATGATAGTAAGGGCGGTGCCGTCGCTGAACTCGAGAATAATCTCGCCTGCCTCATATTTTGCGGGCGGTAGGACCACCATCACCGGGGTCGGTGTTGTCGGGTCAAGGGCAAGGTTAAGCCCGTTTACATTGGTGTATCCGAACTGATTGGTGCCACTGGAGCTGACCTGGCTTAATACAGGATAAGACAGCACCGGCTTGTCCGCGCTCACGTCGATGGTGCCTTTTCCGGTCAGGGCCGGAGAAGTCATGTTGTTGCTCTTGAACGAGAACTTCGTGAGGGTTTTTGTGCCGGTGAACTTGAACTGGATATAGCCGCAGAGGTTGGTGAATTCGACTTCGTCGCCGTTAACCTTACCGAACATCGGGTTGGCTCCGTGGCCTACTATCTGTCCGGATTCGGAAATGGTCTGGGGCACGGGACGCGTCCAAGTGGCCGTGTTGCCACTCACGGTGAGTGCCGCTGAAGGATAAATAACCCACTGGGAACCTGCAGGAATGGAAAAAGTAGCTACACCTTGGGCGTCAATATCAGTGATGGCGCAGTTCTGTGTGGCTGCGCTGCCGTTCCAGGCAACTACTTTGTCGGAAGCTTGCCACTCGAACTGGTCTGAACCATCGGCAAGGGAGGCTTTTGAAGAGAGTCCGCTGTCGGCGAACACGGCGCGGACCTCGATCATTTCGGGGCCTTCAGGAATTTCTGCGACGGGCTGCTCTTTCTGGCAGGCGCAGAAAAGTGATGCAAGCATGGTAATGCTGATTATATAGTTTACTTTCATAATTCTATCCTCCTGACTTTAAAAATCAACTTCATCACCATAGTAAACAATACGTTCAGTTTTGTTGCTCTGGCACAGCAGGTAAAGCTCTTCCGTGCCAAGGACCTCTGCAGTGGGCGGGAAATATTTTAAAGTATCCATAATACTAAAACTAACTTAAAAACAAATAACTACAGATTATTCGGAAGCTATCAGCAAGCGGCAGCGCATATTGTGGGCTTGGGAGCTGAACGGCTGGTTGTCGAAGGCGAACTTCTTCTGGGCTTGGTTCATGTAGTTTCTGCGGAATATGTGGTCCATGTTAGTTTTGGTATCGCTATAGTATGACCAGTAAACCACACGGCCCTTGTTGTCGGATACTCCGCCGACCAGTGAGTATCTACCGTTTCCCAGATAACCTGCGGCAGGGAAGTACATGATATGTCCGCTGACATCGGTGTTCCACTTGCCTGCAAAGTAACCGCCCAACAGGTGGTCAGTGACCTCATTGTTCAGGGTCTCCTGATAAGTGTAGGTGGCCGTAATGAAGCAGTAGCCCTGCGGACAGGGATCGTAGTCGCTGGTCTTTTCGGTGGCGGTATTGTTCACGTACCAGATGTTCTCACCCTCTTCCCCGGTAGGACCGCCCTTGAGGACTACATTGGTCCAGACAGTCTCGTTTCCTGCTCCATATTTGACGCCGGTGCTCTTGTGGTATACATAGTTCGGGAACTGCTCCTGCTCTGCCAGGGTGTTCTTTGCGGATGAACTGTTGGCGAAGCGTTGGCAGTAGTTGCTGAATCCGTACATGACGGCCATCCTGTAGTTGTCCCATGCCGCAGTGGAATTCTTGGGCTCCCTGATGCGGGGGTAAGGGATATGGTTGCCGTACTGGTAGTAGGTCCCGATGGTCTCCAGCCACTGCTCCTGGGTCATGTTTGTGACTTCGGCTTCGGACTTGGGAGCCCAGGTGGCGCCTACGTTGCGGTCCAGGATAGGTCCGGGCATGTCGGTCTCGTCCATCAGGATATTCTCGGGCTGGTCAGTTACCCAGATGTGGTAGTTCCACAGCAGGGTGGCGCCTGTACCGAGCAGGCCCTGGTCAAGGGAGATGATGGCATTGCCTTCTTCGTTGCCGCCGCCGTACTGGAAGGTGACGATGTGGGTGTTGGCGTCATATGTCATGCTCCTGATGAGGGACTTGGACTCGGACCACAGGAGGCTGGCATCCTTTGCAAGGTCGAAGGCCTCGCCGGAGACGCACTTAATGGCCGTGAAGCTGTAGTGCTTGGCCTCAGGTCCTGCGATGATCATGTAGCAGTTGGACTGACCGCCTGCATCCAGTGCCTCGGGAGCTGCCGGGAAGAGGGCGTCGGTGTCGATGGGCTTGATCTTGCGGACCGTGTTGCGCTCCACGGTGATGTCGTTGGTGGAAACCAGTGCGGCGGAAGTGCCGTCTGTGAACTCGAGCACCAGCTCGCTGGACTCATAGGTTGCCGGGGGAACGGCGACATAGACGCTAACCGGGGTGGAACTCAGGGGGATATCCCTCCCGGAAACGGTCACGTAACCGTGCTTGCCCGCACCGCTGGTGGTCACCTGGCTGAGCACGGGGTACTCCAGCACCATGGTGCCGTTGGATACGACGGGGACAGCCTTGCCGCTGATTGCGGGGGATGTGATGTTGTTGACCTTGAAGTGCAGTTTGTTCAGAGTCTTGGAACCGGTGAGCTGGAACTGGATGTAGCCGCAGAGGTTCCTGAACTTCAGCACGCCGCCTTCAAAGATGGCATACATGGGGTTGGCGCCGTCGCCGATCAGTTCAGTGCCGTCTTCTGACAGTCTCAGGTTGTAGGAACGGTTCCAGGTGAGCTTGTCCTTGTCCACGCCGGACTCTTCAACGGTCATTGCGCGAGAAGGATAGATTACCCACTGGGTGTTGTCGGGGATTACGAAAGTGGCGATGCCGCTCTCGTCGATGCTGGCAATCTCAATGTCAGTGGTGGCAGTAGTTCCGTCCCAAGCGGCAATCTTGTCTTCTTCACTCCAGAAGAAATGGGTGGTGCCTTCGGGAAGGATGGTCCTGGTGGAAAGTTCGCCTTCGTCCATAACGGCCTTGACCTCAATCATGCGGGGGCCGGGGGCGGGAACCTCAATGTTTTCTTTGACCTGGCAGGCGGAAAGAACCGCGGTAAGCGCGAACGCTGCAATGAATAAATTCTTTTTCATGATTCTTCCTCCATTTAAAAAACCAAACCATCACTGTCGTCGCCGACAATGCCTTCAAGTTGGCTCTGGCACAGCAGGCCAAGGAGCCCCAACTCCAGGTCGTCAATGGCCGGAGCTGCGTAATTAATAGTTTTGTCCTTCATATATATGATTATTTGTTGTATCGAATTGCAAAGTACTCGATAGCGCTGGCGTGCGCGCCGTCGCCTGCAGGCTGGTTGATCAGGATGTCGTTGGCGTAATCGGAACCGTTACTGCAGACGTCGCTGGTGGGCCTCAGACGAACATAGACGTTCTCGTTGCCGAGGATTTCCTGAGGCAGCTCGAAGTCGAGGGTCTTGTAGCCGACGATGGACGAATACAGGGTGTTGGACCATACAGACACATCGGGAACGGTGTAGTCGGCAATGGTGTGCCACTGAGGGTCGTCCTTCGGGTCCATGCTGTCCACGAGTGACCACTCGGCCCTCCAGAAACGTGGCGCGTACCAGTTCTGCTGGGTGTTGAGCACCGAAATCTGCATTGAGATGTGGCTGGTGGAGATGCCTTCCGTGGAGAAGTTGATCATCCAGGCATGGGGACGGCTGGTGTCGTAGTCCCACCAGTAGTGGGATGCCCATGCGGTGAAGCAGGCGCCGTAGACGTTACTCTTGCCGTACATCGAACTGCTCTGGTTGTTGATGCCGCCACCGCCCATGGTAGTGCCGACTGCGTCTGCGCTGGCGGCGTTGGGTCCGCACCATTCTATGGTGCCGTCGGGATTGAAGCTGACCAGGTTGAGGAGGGCGGTGTGGTCGGCGTCATAGTGTTCCTTGGCGGGGTCTATGATAATGCCGCAGCCGTTGGTGTTGCCCCAGTTCTGGCCGAACTTGTAGTTGGCGTTGTTGCCCATGGGCCCGAGATATACATAGGTACCGGCGCCCCACATGTGTTGCTTGTAGGTGGCCTGCATATATTCCTTGGCTTCGGATCCGGTGTACTTGCGCTGGTAGGTGTGCGTGAGCCATCCGTTTTCGCCGTATGTGGGACGGCAGACTTCTTCTGTCATGTCGGGAAACCAGTAGCGGTATTCGGTCAGCAGGGCGGAGAAACTGTCTTCCACGCTATCGTTCATCTGTCCCCAGATGTCATCCTTGCACTGGTGGCGTATCTGGTAGCGTCCGATGTTGCCGAGGGTGACGTCGTCATCCATCTCGGCAGGGTCGGCGCCCTCCCTCCACTCGAAGCGGGGGTAACGCTCGTGCACAATCACGCCACTGATTTTGCCGGAACCGTACGGCAGGCGTGTGCCGTCGTTGCGGTATTCGCAGACAGTATTGGTGTACATGTAGATGTGGTTGGCGTTGATGTCGCGCACCATCAGGGGGTACTTCGACAGGCGGTGGGCGCCGGTGCCGATGGCGTAGCCTTCGTTGACCGGGACGATCGAGCCCTTTCGCATCGGGAACTCGACGTCCTTGAGTGTCACGTAGGTGTAGAGGTCGCTGTCGGTCAGTTCGGAGATGTACTTCTCTTTTTTCGGCAGGGAAGACTTGTCGCCGGCCACCTGGGACACTACCATGTTCTTGGTTACATTCTTGATGGATACGCGCTCCGGCTCGTCGCTGAGCACAGCAGTGGCACCGTAGAGAAGTATCTGCACACGGTCGAACTGGTTGAAGACGTTGTCGGTGGCGTCTGCAAGAATGACCATCACTCCTCGGCTGCCATCCGGAGCCTCTATGTACACGGTGCGCTGGCTGCCTGTGTAGTCTATGCTGGAAGTGGTGATCTGCTCGTTTTCGCCGGAGTTACCAGAAGCGGGATTGCTGACCACGATGCCGTCCAGGATGATGTACTCATCGATGGGCTTGCCGGTAGCATAGGTGCTGGTGATAGCGTCAAAAGAAGCCGGTATGCCGATTCCTTCCTTGGCGTTGCGCTGCACAAGATTGAGCAGCACGCTGACCTCGTCGCCCCACCCGTCGGTGTAGGATATGTTCACAATGGCGGTGCGCGGCACCACTTCGTCGGAGTTGGCCTCTGAAGAAATTGTCAGGGCGTGGGTGCCGTCGGTTAGCGGCGTATCGTCGATAGTCACGCCGGAAACCCATCCGGAGGGCGCTCCTTCAGGATAAGCGACATCAACCTTCATGTAGGAGAACGGCACGTTCGTGGACACGTATTCGGTCACGGTTCCGCCGGCTCCGGGAAGCACTATGGAAGTGTTTTCCTTGGTCAAGGTTGCTTCAATGGAGCCCTTCTGCTTGATGCTCAGGGTGTCGCGACGGGAGTCTACATCGCTGCAGAGCACAATTTGGCTCATTCGCTTGAACTCTTCGTTCATCGTGGCCGTGACCTTCAGGGAATCATCGCCGTTGCCGGCCGTGGCCCCGAGCGTCAGCCAGGGAGCGTCATCAAGGGAGATGACGCTGTACGGACCGTTAGACAGGATTGCGATCTTGATGCTGCCGCCGTCCTCGTTTATGACATACTCTTTCTGCGTCGCGCCCAGTTCCACCAGGGAAACGGGTGTCGCATCGTCGTAGTTGCAAGCGGCTGCTAATGCCAGCGCTGGCAGCAGTACGAAACTCTTAAGTATAATGTTCTTCATTTTCATGGCTAATTGTATCGAACGGTTATGGTCCCTATGCGGATGCCTGTGGCCTTGTCGGTCAGGGTGCCCTGCTCGATGCCGAGGTTGGTGAGATAGGTTGACGCACTGGTTGCAGGAGCCTTGTCTGTGACCTTGTCGGCAACCTGCAGACGCAGGATTACTTTATCCTTGCCGAAGCACTCGGCTGGCAATTTGCGCAGGTGGTCCTTGAAGCCCGGACAAGCGTCCTGGCCTGTTCCGCTCCACCAGACTATCGAACGGTTCTTTATCATGTCCGCTCCGGGCACAGCCTTGAAACTTGAGCCGCCGTCGATGGAATACAGCAGGTTCCAGTGGGCGGGGGAGTCGAGCGTGGTGTTGTTCATCTGTCCGTGGTTCCAGACTATGCCGAACACGAGGTTCGAGCCGCTGATTCCTGCGGTGGAGAAGCTGATGTCGAAATATTCGCCCTGGTCGGTGCTGAAGTTCCACCACTTGCGGGTGGCGATTATGGCGCCGGCGGTCACGAGGCCGGCATGGCCTTTCTTGTCGTATTCGTGGCTCATCATGCTGTTGAAGTCGGCATTCGCCGCGATGGTGGCGTCGTAGAGGTTGAGGGTGCCGGAACCGATTTCAGGCGTCACGTCGGCCACATTGTCATTCCAGTTCCACTCTACGAGGGTGTTTGAGAACGCGGGCTTTTCCATCTGGATGTCGGTCTTGGCCATGGGACGTATCTTGTAGCGTCCGAGTTCGCCGTAGCGCACCAGCTCCTCGGTTGTGATGATGCCGCGATAGGTACCTGAGCCCTGGGCCACGACCTCGTTGCCGTTGCCGTAGGTGGTGCCGTTGCGTCTCCAAGGAACCATGGAGTTGGTGAGCATGTAGATCACGTTGCCGGAAGTGTCGCTCATCAGCAGGGGCGCGGTGTCCCAGCGGGGGGCCGTTCCTGTGCCTGAATAGGGATTAACGACATTGTCCTTCAGGGAATAACCATCGGTGCAATTGGTGTAGGAGCCGTCCTTGCACATGATTTCTACGTCCTGTAGCGAAACCAGCGTGAAGATGTCGCTGTCGGTAAGTTCCGCAATGGTTCTCTTCTTGGCTGGCACTACGAACTCGTCTGGACCGGCGATTGTCTCTATTATGCTGGCCGCGGTCAGTCCGTCAAGCGTGAAGCACAGGGGATCGTCCTGACGCTGGAGCGTGAGCCCGTTGATGCTCACACGCACGCGGGACCAGCGCTCAGTCACGTTTTCGTCCCGGGAGACGAAGCGCAGGCGGAAACCGTACTGGCCGTCGACGCTCTCGATGTAGGCGACTCTGTAACTCTCTTCAAAGTCGAAATTGAACTGGGCAATCTGCGGGTTCTGGCACACGTTGGCGCTTTCCGGGTCGCTGACGATGTAGCCTTCGATGTACTTGTCTTCCTCAAGCAGTCCCGGAGTCATCGAACGGACGTCCTGGAAAGAGGCGCCGCCCGGATAGGAGAGCTGGGTGACCTTGTAGTTGGCGGTCAGTGTAGTGCCTGCTCCGTCGTTGAATGTCACTTTCACTGTGCCCGTCCTGGGCCTGCCGGTGTCGTTCTTGGTGACAGCGAAAGCCAGCCCGTATGCCGTCAGCGACACCGATGAAATCCAGTCCTCGCTGCATTCGCAGGAGATGAACTGGCTGTAGGGGAAGACGTTGTTCTGCGTAGCGGGAATGGTGTAGGAGCCGGGGAATCCGCTGTACTCACCTGAAGTTTCGGCAAGGACGAGCGCCGGGGAGTCGAGGCCCTGGGTGACGGTCTGGCTGGCGGTGTAGACTGCCCCATCTGCTGCGTTGACCACGAGGGAGAGCACGGCGTAGCGGGGCTCTCCGGTAGTGTTCTCAGCCACGTCGTAGGCAAGGTTGAGACCACCTTCGGACTCAAGTCTCAGGTCGCTGATCCAGGGAGTGACCTTCAGCGTGTCCGGGATGTCCTGCCCGACAGTGACGACGCCCTGGGAGAGTCCGTAGGAGTCGAAGAACTCGACACTGGGCACAATCATATCGGTGCTGTAGATTAACGAAGTGCTTATGGGCGATTTGACGCTGTAGCCGTTCTTCAGGAGGGCCATAGACTGGCTCTTGAATGCGAGGGACACGTTGTCGCCCGCGAGGGTGCCTTTCTGAACAAGCACTATGGTGTCGCGGAGGTCGCCTTTGGTGAGAATGAGGTCGATACTGCGGGTCACGCCGTAGTTGGCGGCGTAGGAGAACTCGATGTCGCTGTTGCCTGTGCCACCGAGTTTATTCAGCGAGCCCCAGCCGATTACCCTTCCGAAGCGTGCGGTCCAGTCTCCGTCGGCATATATGAGTATATGTGTGGAACCGGATGTACTAGACAGCGTCAGTTTATGTGAGTTGACTGCAAGGGGAAGGTCCATCTCGAAGGGCTTGTCGCAGGATAGGACGGCGGCCGCTGCGAGGAAAAGACCTGTAAATATCCGGAATATGTGTTTCAATGCTTTCATGATACCGTGGGATTATAGTCCGTATTTTTCATATTCCTTATTGTCCAGGGCATATTTGGACTTGATGACCTCCTGCTCCGGAATCGGGTAGTAGCGATGGCAGGGCTTGATGTAGTTGAGCAGCTGCTCGTAGTTGGTGTTGGCGAGGGTCTCTTCGTACCAGATGCCCCAGCGCACAAGGTCGAATTTGCGCTGGAACTCCCCGAAGAGCTCGCGGGCGCGTTCGTTGCGGATTTCGGTCTGCAGGCGCACGTGAGTGCGGTAAATGTACTCTGAAAGTCCTGCGCGGACGCGGGTCTTGTTGAGGTATTCGACCGCCTTCTCGTCCTGGTTCAGCTCATTGTAGCACTCGGCCATCATCAGGATGGCGTCGGCGTAGCGGAACACCTTGTAGTTGTTGCCGTCGTTGGTCTGGTACATGCCGGGGCACCAGAACTTCGGACCGCACCAAGGACGTGTGTTGACGCTCTTGAAGTCGTGGCCGTCGTAGCTCCAGGCCATGTTGTAGTTCTTGCGAATGTCCTTGCTCATCTTGGACTGCAGGCCCTGGCAGAAGATCACGTTCGGCCTCATGGGCGACCATGCGGTGGCCTGGCTGCCGAGCTCGGTGATCTGGATGCCGTCGTAATAGTCTCCGGAGGTGCGGGGATAAGGCATGCAGATTGCCGCAACGTTGGAGGTATAGACGGTTCCGCCCTGGGTGTAGGTGTGCTGGATTTCAAGTATGGATTCCGGCGTGTTCTTGTTGCGGAACATCACGTTCTCGGCGTAGTCGTACTGCGAGAAGTCTCCGTAGATAGTCTCCAGATGCCCGAGGGCTTCGAGTGCCGTGTTCCAATCCTGGTTCCACATGGCCATTTTGGCGATGAGCATGTATGCCGTGGAAGCGCCGAGGCGGTCTTCCTCGTTGTCGGAAGTGCGGGTCTGGGGCGCGAGAGGGGCGATTTCCTGAAGGTCCGTGATGCAGGCTTTGCGCGTTTCGGTGGCGCTCATGCGCGGCAGGACGGCAATGCGGTCGAGGACTTCAAGGTCTTCCACGTCGTCGAAGTAAAAGGGCACGTCGCCGAAGAAGCAGGTCAGCGTGTAATAATAGAATGCACGCAGGGCCTTTGCCTCGCAGAGCAGCTTGATGCGGTCGGCGTTCTTTTCATCTATCTCCTTCGTCTCCTTGTTGAGGAAGGCTCGGGATTTCTCTATGCCGGCGATTGCGAAGTTGCAGCGCTGCACGCCGATGTAGCACTGAGTCCAGACGGACTGGCCGTGGCGTGGAGTCGCCGGGGAGATGTCCAGGCGGGCGTCCAGCGTGCCGGATGCGCAGTAGGCGAGGTCCGTGCAGCACTCGGTCGCGAGCATATAGGTGTAGTTGTAGAAATTCTTCATCGGAATGTAGCAGCCGTTGACTACGGATTCGCACTCAGCCTTGGAACGGAAGTAATTGTCCGGAGTTGATATGGGCGAAAGGTCTTCCTGGAGCGAACATGCCTGGAAGAGGGCTGCGGCGGCAAGGGCCGCGGTGATAAAGTATCTTGTTTTCATGGTCCTTCTGTTTTAATATCTTACCTGGACACTGAAAGTGATGGTGCGCGACTTGGGGTATGCTCCCAGGTCTACACGGCGTAGAGTGGAAGACGTGCCTTCCGAAGACACATCGGGGTCGAAGCCGTTGTAGTTCTTCCAGAGCAAGAGGTTCTCGCCGATGACGCTGAAGGTCATGTCCCTCAGGAAGTTGCCTCGCTTGAACGGCAGCGTGTAGGAGAGGGAGACGTTCTTCAGGCGGAGGAAGGAAGCGTCGTGGATCATGAAGTCGCTCGGCAGGGCGGCATCGGTCTTGGCGGCTGCCCTGGGGATGTCCGACAGGGGGTTGCGCTCAGGATGCCATGCGTTGAGCATGTAGCGGTACTGGTTGCCGAAGATGGAACCTGCCATGTAGAATTCGGAGTAGTTGTATATCTTGCCTCCGAGGGAGTAGGCGAGGAACACGCCCAGGCGCAGGTTCTTGTAGTGGAAGGTGTTCTGGAGGCCGCCGTAGAGGTACGGGTCGGCGTTGCCCATGTACACGAGGTCGTCCTGCGAGAGAATGCCGTCGTGGTTGATGTCGTAGTAGCGGGGGCCGCCGTCAGTGTTGCTAAGGGAGGCGTAGGCGTGGGTCGTCTTGTTGCGCTCACGCTCTTCGGCGCTCTTCCATGTGCCGCCGTACTTGAAGCCCCAGAGGGAGTTCAGCGGATATCCGGCCACGTAGCCGTACATCATGTACTTGTTGTTTCCGGGGCTGTCGTAGGCCGACACGAACTCCTCGCCGCCAATGTCGTCCACCATCTGCGAGTTGTGGGAGATGGTGAAGGAAGTCGTCCAACTGAAGTTCTTTTTGGCTATGTTGCGCGTCTCGACGGATAGTTCTATACCGCGGTTGGATGTCTTTCCGATATTGATGAACTTACTGGAATAGCCAACCTGGGTGGGTGTGGGCACGTTCAGAAGCAGGTCGGAAGTGCGGGAGTCATAAAGCTCGAGGGTCACGGACAGGCGCTCATTGAATGCCGAGAAGTCGAGACCTAGGTTGTAGGCCGCTGTCTTTTCCCATTTAAGTTCGGGAGAATCCAGCCTGCTGCGGTAGGCGGCCGCTGGCTGCTTACCATCGAACAGGTAGCCGCCGGTGGTTGTGCTGATCGCAGCATGTGACCGGTAGGCGCTGATGGCGTCGTTGCCGGAAAGGCCGGCGCTGGCACGGAGCGAAAGTTCGTCAATCCAACTGACGTTCTTCATCCAGGGCTCGTTGGCGATGTTCCACTTTAAGGCTCCTGAGGGGAAGAATGCGTATTTGTGGTTCTCGGCAAAGTTGGAGGCGCCGTCACGGCGTATCGTGCCGGTCAGGTAGAAGCGGGAATCAAAGTTCCAGTTGGCGCGGGCAAATACGGAGAACTTGCGGGTCTCGGATGCCGAAGTGCCGGCGCTGTAGGTTTCCTTGTCCTGGACGGCGTTCATGTTGTTCCACATGACCTCGTCGTCCATGTAGCCGCTGCCGCTGAGGGTGAAGTTGTTGGCGCCGAACTTGTAGGCGGAAAGGCCCGCCATGACGTCCAGGTTGTGCTTGCCGAACTTCATCTTGTAGGTGGCGGTGTTTTCGGACGAAAGCGAGTGCTCGTCATACTCCGCCCTGTAGGCGTCGCCGCCCTGGTCCTCGCCCTTGGTCGGAAGGGTTCCGGGATAGTAACGGTATGTATGGCGCTGATAGTAATAATAAGAAAACACGCTGCGGAGTTCCAGGTTCTTAACCGGGGTCACTACCGCGGAGAAGTTGTTGGTCATGGAGTGGCGCTCGAGATAGTGGGTGTTCATATCGATGAGTGAGCGCGGCGTGTTGATCCAGGCGCCGGAGTAGTAGTAGTCGTTGAAGGTGTCCTCCGGCTTCATGTTGGGATTTAGGTACATGGCGCCCTGGTACCAGGATGTGCCGCCGAGGGTTGCCTTGTTCTCGTCGTTGTGGCGCCAGGTGTAGGAGCCGTTGTAGCCAACCTTGAGCCACTTGAATATCTTGCGGTCCAGGTTGATACGGCCGGTCATACGCTTCTGGCCGCTTCCCTGGATGATACCCTGGGTGTCGTTGTAGGAGAAGGAAGCGTAGTAGCTGTGCTTCTCTTCGGAGCCATTCAGGGTCAGCGCGTAGTTCTGCGTGATGGCCGTGCGGGTTATCTCCTCAATCCAGTCGGTGCTTTCCGTCACATGGTAGGGGTCGTGGTAGACGAGCTCGGAGAGGGGAGTGTCGAGGCCCATGCCGGTGTGGTTGGCATCAGCACCGAAGGAAGCCACTTCGTTGCGGTACATCTGGAACTCGGATGCGTTCATGATGTCCAGCTTGCGTGGCAGCTGCGCGAAGCCGACGTCAGCTTTGAAGGTGATGCCGGTCTGGCCCTTGCGACCCGTACCTTTCTTTGTGGTAATGATGATGACGCCGTTGGCTCCGCGGCTTCCGTAGATTGCCGTCGAGGATGCGTCCTTCAGCACGGAGATGCTGGCGATATCGTCGGAGTTGATGTCGTTGAGGTCGTGGATGGCGTCGATGATGCCGTCAACAACGAAGAGGGGTTCGTTGGAAGCCGTGATGGAACGGGTACCGCGGATACGGATCGTAGTGGTGGAACCGGGGGCGCCGTCGGTGGACATGAAGTCGGCGCCGGCAATGCGGCCCTGCAGGGCATTGTCGACAGAGAGCACAGGGGCACTCTGGATGTCCTGCATCTTGACGTTGGTCACGGAGCCGGTGAGGTCCTGTTTCTTGACGGAACCGTAGCCGATCATGACGACCTCTTCCAGCATGTTGCTGTCTTCCTCGAGGGTGAAGTCATAGACGGTGCGTTCGCCGGTTATTTTGGCTGTGGCGGTCTTGAAGCCCATGAAGAGCACCTCTATGGTGTCGCCTTTGCTGACCTTGAGAGAGTATTTACCGTTGATGTCTGCTGCGGTGCCTTTGGTTGTGTTCTGGATGCGTACGGTTGCGCTGGGAAGGGGCGCGCCCTGGGCGTCGACGATCTTTCCGGAGATGGTCATCTGCTTGTCCTGGGCGCTGAGCGCGAAGGAGCACAGCAGTGCGACGGCCATCAGTATTATGTGCAGTTTCTTACTCATAGTCGTGGCAGATTAATCTTTTGGCATGCCCGTGAAGGGGCCGAGTATATTATCCTTCCCGCTGCCGCCGTTGATTGTCCAGAGGTCTTCGTCGCCGTCTTTCGCTATAATCCTGCGGATATAGAAGTTGTCTACGAAAATCCTGTTAGGGGTGCCTCCCTCGGACTCCGGATTGCCGGCCGTAATACGGATGCGGGTGTTGCCGGTAAAGGGGTTGCGGTCTGAGGAAAGTATGCCCACGAGGAATTCGGAACCGTTCCAGAAGTTGCCGGGAAAATCGGCAGACTTGACGTCGGCATAGGGGGCCTCCAGTTCCAGGCTGGTGGAGCCGTTGTCGCGGAACACGCCGCCACCGATGATTTCAACGGTGAGCTTGTTGGCGTCGTGGTTGCCTTCCAGGTCGGTGTAGGCGACGGCGCGGAACGACACGACAGCCAGCGAATCGTTGCGGATGCCTTCATAGAAAGGCGAACATATGCTGCCTCCACGGCCTTTTTCGTCGCCGAGCATGAGGAAACCGTTCTTCCCGTAGACGGCGGCATCATCGGCCGTGACCCAGCCGCGGTTCTTGTCGTTGTTGATCCACTGGGCATAGACGGTGCCGTCCAGCTTGCGGGGATCGTTCGTGCCGTACTTGCTCCAGGAGAAGTCGCTGGCAACAGGGGCGAGGAGGCCCTGGTTGACGGTGACGAAAGTGCCCAACTGCAGGCTGGAGGCCGTGAGCAGTAGCGTGCCGGTGCGGCGCGTGTAATAAGCTATGGTGGAGCGGGGACCGAAGGCGAGGGTGACTTCATAGAGGTCGTCGCCTTTCTTTTCCACGCTCTGCACGGATGCCCATGGTGTTTTCAGGTCATCCTGCCAGGACGCAGTGAATTCCACGTTGGAGCGGACCGTGAATGTGGCTGTTCCACCCTTCACGGGCACGCTGACAACCTTGGCCGGTTCTTCGTCGTCTGCGTTCCTGTAGAAATCGATGTACTCTTTGCGGAACACCTCGCCGCTTTCTTTCCCGCAGGAACAGAGAAGGGCGAGGGCCATGGCCGAGAGTGCACAGATGATTGTGGCTTTTGACATAATTATGGTTATTTGGTTAGATCGAAATCAATGAGTATGGGCCTGTGGTCGGAGGGGTCGTAAAATGAAGGCACGTAGGTGCTCGGAAGGGGATCCACCCATTTGTCTCCGATAATCAGCGCGTTGACTACCTGTTTCATAAGGGGCTCTGACACGTACACGTAGTCTATCCTTGCGGAGCCGCCTGTTGAGGACAGGTAGTTGGCAGGTGCCGGATAGAATTCATATATGACGTCCCTGAGGGCGGTCTTGTTCAGCACCACGTCCTGGGTAAGCAGGCGGGTGTCGTCGTCGGGGTAGCCCAGGTACCAGTTGTCGAGTCGGGAACGGGAGTTGAGGTCGCCCAGGAGTATCCAGTCGGTGACTCCGGAAAACGCCGCAGCGTTGATGGTGCGGGAGATTATGTATTCCATCTCGAACTGGCGGTAGTAGTCGCCTTCATGGGCTTCGGTGCTCTTGTCGCGCTGGGACGTGGCCACGTTGAATCCGTAGGAATGGGGGTACATATGGCAGGTCACGAAGTGCAGCATCCTGCCGTTCACGTTGATCTGTTGCACTGCTGCTCCGTGGGCGATGGGCTTTTCGGAGGTGGAAGACGTGTTGGTGATTTTCAGAAGCGTGGTGATGGGGTACTTGGAGGTGATTTCCTGGGGATAATTGTCCCTGTGGCCGCCCAGGGCCGAGTAATTGTGGCCGTAGCGTGCGGCCAGGGAGGCCCAGTTGCCCGGCAGGTAGCGGAGCGACGAGGACTGGCTGGTGTTCGTGCGGTCCTTGTAGATCGAAGCCGCTTCGCACCAAACGCAGATGTCGGGATCGTATTTCTTCACGAAGGCCACGAAGTTGTCGTAGTTGTTGTGCTGGTCGGCCCACATGCCGTTCTGGATGTTCCAGTAGAGTAGCCTCAGGTTGCCTTTCCTGGAAATTTCCGAGGTTCGGCGCACCGTGATGTCGTCCAGGTAGAATCCGTGGATGGTGGCTGAGGAGGGATTGGCACCGGCGAAGTACAGGAAGGTGCCGTCGGTGGCGTTGGTGGCGGTCAGGGTGGCGGTGTGCCATGCCTTGGGTTCCAAAGCCGAAGCGGGGATGCTGACCGTTTTCCTGTCTATCGGGGCCTTGGAGGCGCTGGCTTCGAAGTTGGGAGTGAGTCCTGTGTCTTTGCCGTCCACCTTCAGTGAGCTTATATGGCCTGCATTCACCAGTTGGAAGAGGAGGTCGTCGCCAGCACCGTCCTGGAAGCAGAACTTGAATTCAATGGAAATGTCGGCAAGACCGTTGATGTTGGAAATGGGGGGCGTCTGCATTATGCCGCGGGACTTGTTGCCCTCGCCGGAGCCCACTGAGAGGACGCCCTGGTATTCCTGGCAGCGGAACAGGTAGCGCCAGTCGCTGAATGCGCGGCTTGCAATGTAGGAATCCGACACTACATGGGACTTTGCCACGCCTTTGCCGGATACTTCCGACCAGGTGTTGGACTGTATGTAGCCAGTGCCTGGGTTGGTGCAGGCCACCGGGGTAAAGGCGTCGGCATAGCCGTTGCGCTGAGTGCCGTCGGAGATGCCCATCTTCGCTCCGTCGGGGGCATAGGCTTTGGCCTTCTCACCGCCTATGATGTTGCCGCCCCAGACGCAGTTGTCGAAGCCCTCGTACCAGATGAGGTCGGCGTCGGGCGTGAAGTCGATTGTCTGGGTGCTCACTGAACCTGCCGTCAACTGGCCCGGGGTTATGGTTTTGCGGACCATGCGGTGGTCGGAGCTGCAGACGGTGACTTCAACGCCGCTGCGCAGGGCTGCAGGGGCGAGGACCACTGCCACGCTCGTGCCTTCCTGGGTCAGGGGCACGAACTTGCCGTCCTCCGTGCAGTTGACCACGGCGAAATCGAGGCCCTCGGTCATCTGCAGGCTGCCTTTGGAGGGGGAATATAGGGCCTTTCCGGCGAGGATTTCACCTGCCGGTGACTGGACTTTCACGGAACTCAGGCTTCCGCTGCCTTTGATGCGGAGGTCCAGCAAGGCCACGGCGTCCTTGAATATCAGCACGTTGCCGTTTTCCTTGCAGTAGCTGGCGTAGCGAGGGTAGTCCTTGAAAGATGACTTTGTGCCGGACCAGAACTGGGAGAAGGGGACCGCGAGGTCCTTGTATGCGGAACTGACGTACCATTTTCCGGAATAGCGGGTTATCAGCACAGCGTTGTAGACGTCATTGTCGACGGCCTCGACATCGGCGTACCAGTCGACGCCGGAATCATTCTTCAGTATGTAGTCGTTGCCGTTCACGCTGATCTTGCAGCCGGTAAAGTCGTCCGTCGGGACTCCGAGAGCGGCGCGGACGGAATTGGAGCCGTCGTACTCGACATAGAATCGGACTTTCCCGTCGACTATGCTGATTGGCTCTCCTTTCTTGGACGGCTCCCCGGGATTGGGCTTGTCGTTCGTGGGAGTCTTTCCGCAGGCAAGCGACATCACGGCCAAGGAAATGACAAAAAGCAGTTGTTTCATTATCAGTCTTCGGCTATCAAAAATGTAGTCTGCAAATATAATAAAAAAGGATGAACAGAATTCCGTTTTTTTCTTATTTTTGCGGTATGAGACTATTCACCCTGACTTCTGACCTGCATGGCGAACTCGCCAAAAATGCCCACAACGAGCAGTTTATCAAAGATATAGAGGCTGCCGTCGGACAGACCTTCGATTATCGTGAAACCGACTATTC
>JAILIM010000069.1 GCA_024695285.1 Bacteroidales bacterium | reverse complement strand
GCCAGTCTGGATGCCGTACGAGGCTTCGACATGCTGTTCATCATGGGCTTTTCGACCCTGGTGATAGCGGTATGCAAGCTGTTCCCCAATGGCACTGAAAGCTGGATTTGCCAGCAGATGAACCACGTTGCGTGGGATGGCCTCAGGCACCACGACACCATCTTCCCGTTGTTTATCTTCATCGCGGGCATATCGTTCCCCTTCTCTTATGCCAAGCAGCAGTCGAAGGGCGTTCCACGCTGGAAGATCTATTGGAAAGCGATCCGCCGCGCGCTCGTGCTGGTGTTGTTCGGCCTCATCTGCAACGGCCTGCTGAAGTTTCATTTCGACACCCTGCGCTATTGGAGCGTGCTCGGACGCATCGGTCTCGCCGGCCTGTTCGCATCGCTGCTGTATATGAATTTCAAGCCGAAGGTGCGGGTGGTGATAGCCGTCGTGCTGCTTGTGGGATACTGGCTGCTGCTCCGGTTCGTGCCGGCTCCCGACGCTCCCGCCGGCGCCGGTCCCTTTTCGCTGGAGGGCAACCTCGTCGGTTACGTCGACCGCTGCATCTTCCCGGGCCACCTCTACAAGGGCACCGGCGGCATATTCGACCCCGAGGGCCTGCTGAGCACCATTCCCGCCATCGTCACAGCCATGCTGGGCATGTTCACCGGAGAGTGGGTGCGGAAGCAGGATATCGGCGAGAACAAGAAGGTGCTCTGGATGTTCGTCGCCGCCGCAGTGATGCTGGTGCTTGGCCTCATCTGGTCGCGCTGGTTCCCCATCAACAAGCAGCTCTGGAGCAGCAGCTTCGTGCTCGTCGTGGGCGCCTATTCGCTGGCGCTGTTCGCCCTGTTCTACTGGATCATAGACGTTAAGGGCTGGAAAGGCTGGATTCTTCCGTTCACCGTAATCGGCATGAACTCCATCACCGTATTCATGGCTCCGCGCATCATCAACTTTAAGTTCGCGACCGACTTCTTCCTCGAAGGGCTCTGCGGCCTTATGGACCCCCTGTGGGCCAAGGTGGTGTGGCAGTGCGGCTATCTGGCACTGGTGTGGCTGTTCCTGTACTTCCTGTACAAGAAGAAGATATTCCTGAAGGTATAAAGAATGGCGCAGGTCCGGAAATGTTCCGGGGTCCTGCGCCACTATATTCCGTGAGAGCTTGATTCGCGGCGCAGGTCACCGACTTCTTTTCGGACCTGCGCCGCGAAAGGCAATCTACAGATTCCTGAGCAGGTTGTTGAGGTTGACGCGTTTGTCGATGAGCTCGTGGAGGCGGTCGATGGGGACGCGCTCCTGGGTCATGGTGTCGCGGTCGCGCACGGTGACGCAACGGTCCTCCAGGGACTGATGGTCGACGGTGATGCAGAACGGGGTGCCGATTGCATCCTGGCGGCGGTAGCGCTTGCCGATGGAGTCCTTCTCCTCGTACTGGCAGTTGAAATCGTACTTCAGCAGGTTCATCACTTCCTGGGCGAGCTCGGGGAGTCCGTCCTTCTTGACCAGAGGCAGCACGGCGGCCTTGACGGGAGCCAGCGGCGCGGGGATGCTTAAGACAACCCTCGTCTCGCCGTTCTCCAGCTTCTCCTCCTTGAACGAGTGCGACAGCACGGCGAGCACCATGCGGTCAACGCCGATGGATGTCTCGACCACGTACGGAGTGTAGGCGGCGCCTTCCTCGGGATCGAAGTACTCGATGCGCTTGCCGGAGAACTTCTGGTGGTTGCCCAGGTCGAAGTTGGTGCGGCTGTGGATGCCCTCCAGCTCCTTGAATCCGAAGGGGAAGTTAAACTCGATGTCGGTGGCGGCGTTGGCGTAGTGGGCCAGCTTCTCATGGTCGTGGAAGCGGTAGTTCTCGGCTCCCATGCCGATGTTCACGTGCCACTTCATGCGCTGCTCCTTCCACTTGGCGAACCAGTCGAGCTCGGTGCCGGGCTTGATGAAGAACTGCATCTCCATCTGCTCGAACTCGCGCATGCGGAAAATGAACTGGCGGGCGACTATCTCGTTGCGGAAAGCCTTTCCGATCTGGGCTATGCCGAAGGGGATCTTCATGCGGCCGGTCTTCTGCACGTTGAGGTAGTTGACGAATATGCCCTGGGCGGTCTCGGGGCGCAGGTAAATGGTGTTGGCTCCCTCGGAGGTGCTGCCCATGGAGGTGCTGAACATCAGGTTGAACTGGCGCACGTCGGTCCAGTTGCAGGTTCCGCTTATGGGGCAGACGATTCCGCAGTCGATGATTATCTGCCTGTACTCGGCAAGGTCGTTGGCCTTCTCGGCGGCGACGTAACGGTTGTGGACCTCGTCCCACTTGGCCTTCTCGCGCAGCACGTTGGGGTTGGTGGCGCGGAACTGCTCCTCGTTGAAGCTCTCGCCGAATTTCTTGCGGCCCTTCTCCACCTCCTTGTTCATCTTCTCCTCTATCTTGCCCAGATAGTCTTCGATGAGCACGTCGGCGCGATAGCGCTTCTTGGAGTCCTTGTTGTCGATGAGGGGGTCGTTGAAGGCGCTCACGTGGCCGGAGGCCTCCCAGATGCGGGGATGCATGAAGATGCAGGAGTCGATGCCCACGATATTCTCGTTGAGGCGGGTCATCGCGTTCCACCAGTACTGCTTGATATTGTTTTTGAGCTCCACGCCCATCTGGCCGTAGTCGTACACGGCGGCGAGGCCGTCATAAATCTCGCTGGAAGGGAATATGAAACCGTATTCCTTGCAATGTGCTACCAGCACCTTGAATAATTCGTCCTGAGTCATTTGTTGTATCGATTAGAATCTTTAAGCATTCCGGTAATTTCGGCGGTGAGGCCGGTGGCCTTGTTCAACTCGGCGACGTCGATGTGGAGGCGGAAGCGCCAGTGGTGGTCGGGGTCGGCCGGCTGGTTCACGCGCTCGTTCTCGAAATCCTTGCGGCGCAGCTTGCCGTCCAGCGCGATCCAGTCCTGTAGAGGGAAGATCGCAAGCATGGGGGCCGATGCCAGATGGTCCCAGAGGGTGCGGCGCACCTCCCAGGGCTCCATGTCGGCGCCGGTCTCCTCGGCGTGCTGCATGCGCAGCGTGGCCATGTCGTGCGACGAGGTGGCGCACACGGCCAGGTACGGCCAGGGGCGTCCCTTGTCCCTGTTGGCCATCTCCAGCGAGAGGATGGTCTCGCGCGCCATGACTCCCGTCACGCAGTCGGGCACCATGCCGAGGTCTTCGCCGCAGGCGAGCATGCCGGTGACGTCCAGCAGTTCGGGGAGCTTGCGCTCGGCGTTCCAGCGCCAGAGGCCGTCGTTGCGGTGGAAGAAGAAGTCGTTGTACAGGGCGCCGAAGCTCTCCTGCTGCCACTGCGGCAGGTTAGACGACTCGGGCAGGATGCGCGGCTGCACGCAACCCTCGTTGCGCGGATCGGGCAGGAACAGGCCCTCGATGGGGAGCCCCATGGCCTCGATTTCCTCGCGGCGATACGGGATGGCGGGGTTGAAGTGCCCCATGGAGCCGCTGCGGTACTCCAGAGGAATCTCCCAAATGCGGAAGAATCCCAGTATATGGTCGATGCGGAACGCGTCGAAATACTCGCTCATCTTGCGGAGGCGGGCCTTCCACCAGGCGTAGCCGTCTTTGGCCATGGCCTCCCAGTTATAGGTGGGGAAGCCCCAGTTCTGGCCCTCGGCGCTGAAGAAATCCGGCGGGGCGCCGGCGCTCGAGTCGAGGTTGAACAGCTCGGGATGGAAGTACGCGTCGGCACTGTCGGAGCTCACGCCGATGGGCAGGTCGCCCTTGAAATACACACCCTTGGAGCGCGCGTACTTCACCTCGTCGGCGAACTGGAGGTCCAGGTGCCACTGAATCCAGCGCCAGTAGTCGGGCTCGTTGGAGTCGCGCTTTGCGCAGAACTCGGCGTACTCGTCGAGCCAGTAGGCGTTGGCTTTCACGAAGTGCTTGAAGGAGGCGGAAGCGATGTCCTTTGCCCCGTGGTCCTCCCAGGCCTTGCGCACCAGCGCCATCTTGGCCTTGAACACCTTGGGGTAGTCGATCTCCGGCAGCTCGTTGAGCTCCTTCTGCCTGCGCTTGAAGGCGGCGTCTTCCTTCACTCCGATCTCCTGCAGGCGCAGGTACAGCGGATGCAGTGCGAATGAGGATATGGGGCTATAGGGATACGAATCCTTCCAGGTGCCCTTGCGTGTGGTGTCGCCGACGGGGAGCAGCTGGATGATGCACTGTCCGGTGCTTGCGGCCCAGTCGACCAGCGGCCTGAGGTCGCGGAAGTCGCCGATGCCGAAGTCGCCCTCGCCGCGGAGCGAGAACACGGGCACCGCGGTGCCTGCGCCCCTGAATCCGGGACGGTCGAACAGCTCCACCGAGTGCTTGCGCACGAAGGGGCTGCCGGGGATGGCGCAGTCGTTCCAGTTGTCGTTGATTTCGGGAGCGGGGGTGCCGCTGTGGTGGGCCCATTCGCTGCGTACGATGATGCCGTCGCGCATCAACACGTACCAGTAGTCTTTCAGGGCGGCTGCGGATACGTTCGCGGTGGCGGTCCAGACGGCGCCTTCGTTCCAGGTCATGGGGACCTTCTTGTCCTGCAGCACGACGCTGAGGCTCTCGCCCCAATGCGTACGGTAGTGTATTCTGAATGTGGTTTTCACTATAGTTTGTAGTAACTTCTCAGGATTGCGGAGAACCAGCTCGCGGGCAGGACGGCCTTCAGGAACACCGACAGGCGCTGCTCGAGAGTGGATATGATGTAGCTGTAGCGGGGGTTGCGCGCCTTCACTATCTTGCTGATCTTTGCGGCCAGGAATTCGGGCTTGAGGCCGGTGGTCTCGTCGTGCTCGATGCTCTCCAGCGAGCGCTTGTACGAGGGGTACGCCTCGTAGGCTTCAGGGTCGGCGACCGATGCGCGGCTGGCGGTGAAGCCCGTGGCGAAGTCGCCGGGCTCTATCACCACCACCTTGATCCCGAAGGCCCTGGTCTCCATGCGGAGCGCCTCGCAGTAGCCCTCGATTGCGAACTTGCTGGCGGAATACAGCCCCTGGAACGGGAGGCCCATGAGGCCGCCGATGGAGCTGAAGCATATGATTTTTCCGCTGCGCTGCTTGCGCATCACCGGCAGCACGTAGTGCAGGAAGCGCACCATGCCCATCCAGTTCACGTCCATCTGCTTTTCGGCCTGGGCGGTGGTGCTGAATTCCAGCGGGCCTCCGATTCCCATGCCGGCGTTGCTGATGAACACGTCGATGCGGCCATGCTCGTCCACCACGCGCTGCACGGCGGCCTTGCAGTCCTCTTCTTTCTGTACGTCGGCCTTGATGTAGGTGACGCCCTTGACGGGTTCGACGTCCTTGCGATGGGTGCCGTAAACGGTGTGGCCCTCGGACGAGAGCCGCTCGGCCATCGCGCGGCCGAATCCGGAGGTGATGCCGGTAATCAGGATAATCATATGATGTCCAGTTCCTTGAATATCTTGGTGAGCTTCTCCACTGCCTCGTCAACCTGCTCGATGCTGTGGGTGGCCATGAGCGCGAAGCGGATGAGCACGTCCTTCTCGGGCACTGCGGGCGCAATCACGGGAGTGATGAACACTCCGGCGTCGTATGCCATCTTGACGATGGTCATGGCCTTGACGGTATCGCGCACGAAGAGCGGGATGATCGGCGATTCGGTGTGGCCGATGTCGAATCCGGCGGCACGGAATGAATCCTGCGCGTGCCTGGTGACCTTCCACAGGTGCTCGCGGCGCTCGGGCTCTTCGATCATGATGTCGAGCGCCTTGCTTGCCGCCGCCACCGACGCCGGGGTCATGGACGCGCTGAATATCAGGGTGCGGGAGTTGTGCTTGAGGTATTCTATTACGGTCCTGTCGCCGGCGATGAAGCCGCCCAGCGAGCCGAAGCTCTTGGAGAAGGTGCCCATGATGAGGTCCACCTTGTCGGTGAGGCCGAAGTGGCTGGCGGTGCCGGAGCCATTCTCGCCAATCACGCCGAGGCCGTGGGCGTCGTCTATCATAAGGGACGCATTGTATTTCTGGCAGAGCTCGGTGAGGCGGGGAACGGGAGCGAGGTCGCCCTCCATGGAGTAAACGCCGTCAACCACGATGAGCTTGTTTGCGTTCCTGGGGGTGAGCCAGAGCTTCTTCTCGAGGTCGGCCATGTCGTTGTGGCGGAACTTGCGCACCTCGCTGAATCCGAGGCGGCTGCCGTCGATGATGCAGGCATGGTCGAGGGCGTCGAGGAACACGAATCCGCCGCGGAAGGCCAGACTGCTCACCACGCCCAGGTTGACCTGGAATCCGGTGCTGTAGGTCACGGCCTCCTCCTTGCCAACGAATTTGGCAAGTTTGGCTTCGAGTTCTTCATGAATATCGAGAGTTCCGTTGAGGAAACGGCTGCCGGAGCAGCTGGTGCCGTATTTTTTGACTGCCGCGATGGCGGCTTCCTTGAGCCTGGGGTCGTCGGAAAGACCGAGGTAGGAATTGGATCCGAACATCAGGACTTTGGAGCCGTCAGCCATTGTGACGAGCGGGTCCTGACCGGAGGAAATGGCCCTGTAATAAGGATAGATACCCTTGGCTTTTACGTCTTCTGCCCGGGTGTCCTTGGAGCAGGCCTTGTTCAACAACTTTTCCATCTATAGGTAAGGTTTTAATACTTTAACTCGCAAATATAGATATTTTCCTCAAATAATGCTTATTTTTGTATCGTATGGACAACGCTCAAATCATCGATCTCATCAAGCGGGAAGTGGTGCCGGCCATAGGCTGCACAGAGCCCGTCGCGGTGGCCCTCTGCACTGCATATGCCACCGAAGCCCTTGGCTGCAGGCCCGAAAAGATAGAAGTTCTGCTCAGCGGCAACATCCTCAAGAACGCCATGGGCGTCGGTATTCCCGGGACCGGCATGACAGGCCTTCCAATTGCGGTGGCGCTAGGGGCACTGATCGGCAAGAGCGGCTACAGCCTGGAGGTGCTGAAGGACTGCAACCCCGCAGCCGTCGCTGCCGCAAAGGCTTTCATCGCTGAGGGGCGCATCCATATCGGGCTGACCCGGGACAGCGACGAGATGCTGTACATCGACGTGCGCTGCAGTGCCGGGGAGCTCCGTTCGCAGGCGGTGATAGCCCGCGAGCACACGGGTCTGGTGTATCAGGAAGGGCCCGCGGTGCCGACGGTGGACCGCCGCTCGGCGCTGTCCGTCCCGGAGGCGGAAGAAGAGGGCGAAGACGGTCTCACGCTGCGCCGGGTGTTCGAGTTCGCCACCACCGCTCCACTGGAAGACCTCGAGTTCATCAACGAGGCGCGCCGCCTCAACGAGAACGCCGCCAAGGAGTCGCTGAAGGGCAATTACGGCCACCAGCTGGGCAAGACGCTGTCGCGTCCGCTGGGCAAGGGCATCTTCGGCGACACCATTTTCAGCCACATCATCAGCGCCACCTCAAGCGCCTGCGACGCCCGTATGGCGGGGGCGATGGTGCCCGTGATGAGCAACTCCGGCAGCGGCAACCAGGGCATCGCCGCCACCATGCCGGTGGTGGTGTTCGCTCGCGAGAATCACAATACCGAGGAGGAGCTCACACGCGCGTTGGTGCTCAGCCACCTGACGGCCATATACATCAAGCAGAGCCTGGGCCGCCTGAGCGCCCTGTGCGGCTGCGTGGTGGCGTCAACCGGCAGCAGCTGCGGCCTCACCTACCTTATGGGAGGCGGATACGAGCAGGTTGCTGCGAGCGTCAAAAACATGATAGCGAACCTGGCGGGAATGGTGTGCGACGGCGCAAAGCCCAGCTGCGCGCTCAAGGTGAGCAGCGGTGTCTCAACCGCCGTGCTGAGCGCCATGCTCGCGGTGCAGAACCATTCGGTCACCAGCTATGAGGGCCTTATCGAGGACGACGTGGACCGCTGCATCCACAACATGACGCGCCTCGGGTCAGTGGGCATGCGCGAGGCCGACAAAATGGTGCTCGATATAATGACCCACAAGAAGAATTAATCCGCCGTAATCTCCAGCGTTACGATTTTGGTGCCGCCGTCGGTGAGGGTGATGGCGGCTTCCACGGTGTGCTTTCCTGCACGCAGCACCACCGAGGGGCCGTTTGCCGGTTCGTCGTCGAAGAACCACTTTACGGCCGACACGGGACGCGCTTCGGATTCTTCCAAGACGAGTTCGAACACGTCGCCGGCCTTGTATGAGCCGTTGCCGGGATTGGCTATCACGTTGTAGTCCAGGGCGTCGCTCGGCACGGCGACATTTGCCGTCACCTGCGAGCCGTCGTAGCTTATCCCAGACAATGCGTGTCCCGACTCGAATCCGCTCCAGCCTACAGGCTTGAAACTCGTAACCTTGGCCGCCCCCGGGAAAGCGAACCGGTCACCCGTGTAATTCAGGCTTTTCTGGTTACCGGAGGGAATTATATAGAAACAGGGGTGCGAGCCGTTCTCGTTTATGGCATTCGTCATGCGCCAATTGGTCCAGAGATCCACGGCGCGGACACTGCTGTCGTTTATTTTGACGGAGCGCACGGACTTGTCCACATGGTAAATGATCATTCCGAATTCCGGGAGATACTTGTCCCAGCCGGAATTGTTGCGGCACTCGTAAACGAAGTATTCTCCGTCCGTGTCGGTCGCCGTCTTCCAGGCAACGTTGTTGGTCACGTCCGGCAGGGTGTAGCTGCCGTTTTTAGGGAACTCCTGCAGGGCGCTTTCGTCGAGCCAGCCCAGCAGAATGCGCTCTTCGATGTTGAAGTAAGGAGGAGTGCGGCCGTTGTTGTTGTAAGACCCGCTGCACATGGTGGAGTAAGAGTACAGTCCTCCGGCCTCTCCGTTTGTTTTATAGTCGGTGTCGTAGAAATCGGGGAGACCCATTGCGTGGCCGAACTCGTGGCAGGCAGTTCCTATTCCGCACATCTTGTCCTGGTATGAGCCGTAGCCCATAAGCTCGTTGGAGCAGGCATAGCTGTCGATTCTCTTGCCGTCCAGGACCAGGTTGATTCCTCCGGCAGTGAGCTCCCACTGGTGAGGCCAGATAGAGTCCATCACGTTGGAATCGGCTTCTCCGTAACCAGCGTAATACATGAACACCAGGTCCACCCTGCCGTCGTTGTCGTTGTCGTAGAGAGAAAAGTCTATCTCCTGGTCCAGACCGCGGCAGCCGTCGGCCACGGCTTCTTCAGGAGCTTTATCCAGCTCGTCGTCGCCATACTTTATGTTTCCCCCATAGTATTCCATGGGGTGGGTGAGTTTGACGGGGCCGTAAACGTCGAAAATGGGTTCGAAATATCCACCGGAATTCTCGTAATAGTAATCCCTTGCCGAACCGGTGCCGCCGTTGATGTTGTAACCGGGTTGGTTGAGCATCTGGGCGAAGTCGTCGTTTGCAGTGGGGCTGGAGAACGTAACGTCGGTGAATTCCACCAGTATCACAAGGAAGTGCTTCTGGCCCACGGCTACGTGGCCGCTGGCCCGGCGCTCGGCGTTCCGTTGCCGCCTGTAGGCCTGCGCGGCATTGCGCCTGGATGCGAGGGTGCTATTATCCACGGGCCGGTAGAATCCGTCTTTATTCAGTTCGACTATCTGCCCGGAGGGGTCGGTGGTCCAGTGATGGAACTCGTCGCCGTGTTTCTGTATAGTTATTACCGAGCCGTCGGGCTGGATGTATCTGAGCTTGCCGGGCCATGCTGGAATGGCATACGCCGCTGCGCCGATGAGCAGGACGGAGATGAGAGTTGCTAGTGTCTTTTTCATACGTCCTTACTTTTTGATGATGAAACCTTCGCCATTGCCCTTGCCGAGCCAGACCTTCGGGCCTTCTTCTTTAACCACCTTGAGCTTGTACGAACTGTTATTGAAAAGCGTGTTGAAGCCCTGTCTCCAGTTGACGGTTATGGTTACGTTGTCTCCTTTCACGAGGGATTTGCTGTAACCGGTAATCTCCAGCTGCTCTTTGTCGGCGGGGTTGAGGATGGTGAACGTCAGCACGCCGTCGTCGGAGTATTGGCGGCTGTACTGGTCGGCGCCGGCCGTGTAAACCCGGGTTTTGTCGCTGATGTAGCATCCATATTCGCTGTGCTCCGTGAGCGGGTCTTCCTCGACGGGACCGGCGGCTTCGGCGCTTGATTTCAGGTAGATGGCTACGGGGTCCTTGAGAGAGGAGTTGGAACCGTAGGCGCTGAACCTGGGAGTCATGTTGTTGTAACGGATGAAGGTGGACCCGCCCGCGGTGGCCTTTACGGTGGCGGCTCCGGATGAAGTGACGGTTATGGTCCAGCTGCTGTTGGCGGAGACGCTTGCTTCGGCCGAAATGTTGTTGCCGGAAGAAAGGGTGCAGATGTAGCCGTCGGAGGCCTTGAGGGCCCAGGTTCTTGAGGAGGAGCCCGCCTCGAGGGTCAGGATCTCCGCCTTGCCGGGATTGGTTACCACACCGTAGTCGATGGTGACGGCTTCGGCAATGCGGTAGGGTTTTGTGCCGCCGGACGATCCTCCAAGTGCGACGGTGGCGTCTTTATCGGCGATTATTATCTGGTCACCGGGCTTGAGCACGGAGGCGTCGGTGAGCAGCCTGAATTCCGAGCCCCCTTCGTCGGGGCCTGCCTCGCTCATGTCCACGCTGAAAACCGCGATGCGACCGGCCTTGAACGTGCGGCCTTCGGGGAAAGTGATTTCCTTGGCGAAGGGTCCCTTGTCGGTGCATACGGTAACAGTCAGCTTTTGTCCGGACATGTCCACGGGGGCGCAGGCGAACCATACGTCCTCGGTGACTCCGGTAAGCAGTGTGATGGTTGAGGACGCGCCGTTGTCGGTGATGGTGTGGCCCTCGGTGCACTCCCAGTACCAGTCACCCACGATGGGGGTGGAGGCGGTGAGCTCGATGCGTTCAACCGTTGCGCCGTTGAGATTGAGGTTGTTAAGCGTCATGCGCCCGTAGGCGGTGAGGTGGTTGAAGTGGAGGTCGATGGCGTCGGGCAGCACGTCGGATGCGGCGCTCGCGGCGGCGAGGATCTGCGCGGCCTCGTCTACCGAGCCTTCGAGCGGAGTCTGCACCGCGGGGATGCTGACGCTCCACGCCTGGCGGCTGGGACTGAGTGCGCGAGCGGCCGATGCCGGGCTCACCGCGAAGAAGGTGTACGGGGTCTGGGTGACGGACGCGTCGATGTTGGCGCTGAAGCTTGCCGTGCGCCCTCCTTCGTTGGGCGTAACGGCCGCTTCCGCCGCCTCGGTGTAATTGAGGGCGAGTTTTACGGCCTGGTCACTTGCCGTCCAAAGGGTTGGATATACCCCGTCCTGACCGGGGCCGAAAGTGGTCCTGGTCGCAATTTCGCAGGCGTTGAAA
>JAILIM010000060.1 GCA_024695285.1 Bacteroidales bacterium | reverse complement strand
CCGTGGGCCATGATCAGCGCGCCCATCAGGCGGGTGCTGACGCCCCAGGAAGTTGCCCAGACGTAGTCCATCTTGCCTTCCTTGTTGGTGAACTGGACGTCGAAGCTCTTGGCGAAGTTCTGGCCGAGGAAGTGGGAGGTGCCGGCCTGGAGGGCCTTGCCGTCCTGCATCATGGCCTCGATGGTCAGGGTGTCGATGGCTCCGGCGAAGCGCTCGTTGGGGCTCTTGTGGCCGACAATCACAGGCAGGGCCATCACCTCGCGGGCGAAGTCAGCATAGACGTGGACCATCTCCACGGCCTTGGCCTGTGCCTCTTCGGCGGTGGCGTGGGCGGTGTGTCCCTCCTGCCAGAGGAATTCGGCGGTACGGAGGAAGAGGCGGGTGCGCATCTCCCAGCGTACCACGTTGCACCACTGGTTGCAGAGCAAGGGGAGGTCGCGCCAGGAAGTGATCCAGTTCTTGTATGTGTTCCAGATAATGGTTTCTGAAGTAGGACGCACGATGAGCTCTTCTTCAAGCTTTGCGGAAGGATCCACGACTATGCCGTTGCCGTCGGGATCGTTCATCAGGCGGTGGTGCGTGACCACGGCGCATTCCTTGGCGAAGCCCGCCACGTGCTCGGCCTCGCGGCTGAAGAAGGATTTCGGTATGAACAGGGGGAAGTATGCGTTCTGGACTCCGGTTTTCTTGAATCTTGCGTCAAGCAGAGACTGCATTTTCTCCCAGATGGCATAGCCATAGGGCTTTATGACCATGCATCCGCGAACCGCGGACTGCTCGGCGAGATCCGCCTTCAGGGCGAGATCGTTGTACCACTGGGAATAATTTTCAGCTCGTTTTGTAACCTCTTTTGCCATATTTCAATTTTTTTGCCAAATTTGTGTCGTAATGTCATCACGTGCGCGCGGCACGGATATTGTGACGCAAAGATAATAAACTTTTAGATAAGGAGGTAACATAATGAAACGGAGTCTGATCATTTTAATGTCTGCGCTTGTCGCGCTGGCATCTTGCGGGACTACCGCTCAATATGCTTCTCGGGAGCAAGAGTACCCGGACGGCATCTACTACAGGCCCCAGCCAGTAGTGGAACTTCTCACTGAAGAGGACTTCAAGGAGATGGCCGCCAGGAACATTGCGTCCGACTCGTTGAAACTCAACAGCAAGGGCAGCGCCCAGAATGACGACACGCCCTATTACAGCTACTACAGCCCCTACTACTACCCCTTCAGCTACTATCCCTACGGCTACTACAGCCCGTATTATTACGGCTTCAGCCCCTATTGGAGCTACAGGGGGTATTACGCATGGGCCGATCCGTTCTACGATCCTTTCTGGGATCCCTGGTGGGGCTACGGCCACTACGGCTATTATGGCTACCGCAGCTATTATTCACCCTACTACTACGGCTACAATTCCTATGCATCCAGGGCTTACCGTCATGGCTATGCCAGCCCCGGCAACTACCTGACCGGCGGCAACAATTACCGTCGTGCCGGCTCGCTCGGCACCGCCGCATCTTCTTCAAGAAGTAGCGGGAAAGCCTCACGCAGTGCGGCAAGCTCCGGCTCTTCCAGCGGCTACAGGCGTTCCGGCTCCTCAAGCTCGGGTTCTTCCTACCGCAGCAGCTCTTCTGATTACTCCCGCAGTTCATCATCCGGCAGCTACTCCAGAAGCAGCGGCTCAAGCTACTCCGGAGGCGGTTATTCCGGCGGTGGCGGCGGCTACTCCGGCGGTGGTGGCGGCAGCAGCCACTCCGGCGGCAGCAGCGGTGGCGGCGGGCGCAGGTAATTTCTTAATCCTTAACACTTTGTCAACATGAAACGTATCTGCATTACATCGATATTCCTGCTTTCCCTCTGTCTGGGGGCGAGCGCCCAGAATATGTACGACGGCCACACCATGAGCCGCAACAACTACTACGGTACCGCACGTTCGGTGGCCCTCGGCAACGCTATGACCGCCCTCGGAGGCGACCTCGGCTCCGTGACCTTCAACCCTGCCGGCTCCGCCGTCAACAATTACTGGCAGTTCACCGTGACGCCCGGCCTCCTGTTCTCGGGAGTTAAAACGGCGTATGCCGCCGACGGCGTCAACTTCGCGGACCCCGTGAATGAGAACCACACCAAGTTCGTGATGCCCAACATCGGCCTGATGATGGTGTTCGACGCCTACGACAGCGACTGGCTCAACTGGGCCACGTTCGGAGTTGTGGCCAACACGACCAACAATTACATCAGCTATTCCACGGCCCGCGGCGTCAACTCTTCCACCTCGTATCTCGGAAACCTGGCGTACGGTGCGGAAGGGGTGCTTCCCAAGAACATGGGCCGCAACCTGTGGACGGCCTACGATGCCAACCAGTTCGGCGAGTATGGTGCCGTGGGTTCATGCCGTTATGCCGGCTCCAACGAGCGCGTCAACGAGAAGGAAACCTTCAGTTATGTGCCCGGCGCCCTTGACCAGGTGTCCGTGTTCAACACGTACGGATCCAAGACCGACCTCGCCTGGAACTTCGGTTTCAATGTGCAGGACAGCTTCTACTTCGGATTCAATCTAGGCACTCCGACCCTCAGGTACAGCCGCCAGGAGGTCTTCTCCGAGAGCGCCCAGCAGCCTTCAGCCTTCCCGGTGATCTTCGTTTCAAAGGATAAGGACGGCGCCGATCTCAAGGAGGCCACCAGCTACCAGAGTTCAACCAATGGCTACAAATACAATTCATCGGGTGTCGGTATCTACGGCCAGTTCGGCATTATCTACCTGCCCACGAAGAACCTCAGAATCGGAGCATCCTTCCAGAGCCCGACCCTTTACTCGATCAGCGAGGAGTGGCGCTACACCGCATCCACTTCCTTCGAGGACAGGAAATTCAATGGCAGCGCCACTTCATCCCTTGGTGAAGCTTCATACAACCTGCGCACTCCTTATATCGTCGACGCCGGTATAGCCTGGACCGCTCCCGGGCTGGGCCTCTTCAGCATGGACTATGAAATGACGGACTACAGCGTCATAAAGTATTCCGACGCAGACAGGTTCGGCTACCATCTCGATGACGACTGGGCCCAGCTCAACCACGTCAACCGCACCTTCGGCGGCGTGTCACATTCGCTGCGCGCCGGAGTCGAGGTCAAGCCTATCCCCGAGCTGGCCCTTCGCGCCGGATACAGTTTCGTGACCAGTCCCGAGAAGTACTGGACGGACGAGACGGGAGCGATTGTGACCGCGGAAACCGTCTTCTTCAGGGGTGAAACCGATGTCTTCGAGCAGAACCTTATCTCGTCCCACTACTACAAGGACCTGACGCACGCATTCTCCTTCGGTGTCGGCTATTCTTCTCCCGGCTCCTTCTTCGCGGACTTTGCGGTGCGCCTGACCAAGTATCCCACAATCAATTACGCTCCCTACTACTATGGGGCTTATGATGCCAAGGACAACGCCGGCCGCTCCCTGGGCGTAGGCGCTCCCCTCGAGGCTATCAACCGCAACGTAGTTGACGTGCTGGTGACATTAGGATGGAGGCTTTGATATGGAGATGACGGCAAAAGAATTGGCGGCCGCCCTCGGCGGTACAGTCGAGGGCGATCCCCAGGCCACAGTCAAAAGTTTCGCTAAGATCGAACACGGCAAACCGGGGCAGTTATGCTTCTTTGCCAATCCAAAATACGAACAATATGTCTACACCAGCAAGGCTTCGGTCTTGCTGGTGAATTCTGATTTTGAGCCTAAGCAGCCGGTAGCGCCGACGCTCGTGCGCGTCCCGGATGCTTATTTCGCGCTCGCACAGTTGCTGAAAGTGGTCGCCGACCGCAAGAAGTCTTTCCGCCGGCATCGTGGCCGCTGCCGTATTGCATGCAGCGCAAAGCTGGGCAGCCGTGTTTGGGTGGGTGACTTCGTGACCATAGGCAAAGGCTGCCGTATCGGTGAGTGCACGCAGATCCACGACAATGTGACGATAGGCGAAGGCACGACCATCGGCCGGAACTGCATAATCTATCCCGGGGTGCACATTTTCCCCGGAATGGTTATCGGAGACCGCGTGATACTGCATGCCGGATGCATCATCGGAGACGACGGATTCGGCAACTCGAAGCAGCCGGACGGCAGCTGGCAGAAGATTGAGCACGTCGGCAACGTGATTATTGGCAACGACGTGGAGATAGGTTCCAACACCACTATTGACCGTGCTCCGATGGAATCTACCGTCATTGAAGACGGCGTGCGTATCGACAACCTGTGCCAGATAGCCCACAACGTGACGGTGGGGAAGAACACTGCCATGGCCGCCCAGTGCGGCGTGGCCGGCTCCACGAAGATCGGTGAAGGCTGTATCTTCGGCGGCCAGGTGGGCGTGGTCGGGCATATCACCATAGCCCCGTTCACGACAGTCTGCGCGAAGACCTCCGTAATAGGCAATGTGCGGAAGAGCGGGCAAACCTTGTACGGCAACCCCGGAATCGACCACCAGACCTACCTTAAGGCATACGCCAAGTTCAAGCAGTCGGCAGACGATTGATTTGATTCCCGATTAAATAATCCTTATCTTTGTAGACTTTATGAATCAGCGAACACTGAAATCGACATACAGTTTCGAAGGTAAGGGTCTCCACACCGGAAAGCCTGCCAGGGCCAGCCTGAAGCCCGCTCCTGTGGATACCGGCATCGTTTTCATACGCACAGACCTCGGCGGCGCGGAAATCCCGGCGGTGGCTTCCAGCGTGTCCAGCACCCGCAGGAGCACGCTGCTTGCCTGCGGTGCGGCGAAGGCCGGCACGGTGGAACACGTGCTTTCGGCCCTGACCGGACTTGGTGTTGACAACGCCTACATCGAGCTGGAGGGCCCCGAAATGCCCATCCTCGACGGCAGTGCGGCCCCGTACATCGAGGCGATTCCCCCCGACGGACTGCTGGAGCAGAGCGCTCCCCGCAAGTGGGTGGAAATCAAGAGGGAAGTCCTCGTGCGCAACGAGCGAAACGGGGCCTGGATCAGGATCACGCCCGCAGATGAGCCTTCCTATGAGGTGACCATAGATTTCGCTGCGAAGGCCGTAGGACGGCAGACCGTGAGCTACGGCAGCGGAGTGGATTATGCTTCCCAGGTGGCTCCGTGCCGCACGTTCTGTTTCCTTCGTGAAATCTGGCCCATGCTGCTTCTGGGGCTGGCGCGCGGAGGCGACGTTGAAAACGCCATCGTGATCGTGGACAAGCCGGTTTCGCGCATGCGCCTGAAGATTATGTCGAAGATGCTCGGGCAGCCGCTCCTGGACGTGACGCCGGAGGGCTACCTCAGCAACCTGACCCTGCGTTTCCCCGATGAGTGCGGCCGCCACAAGCTGCTCGACATCATCGGTGACCTGCGCCTCTGCGGAGGCTTCCTGAAGGCGCGCGTGGAGGCCTACAAGCCCGGCCACGCCCTTAACACGACAGCGGCAAAAGAAGTATTCAAGCAACTATAGATATGGCTATCATTCATCCTCTTGCAACCGTGCATCCCGGCGCCAAGCTCGCCGATTCCGTTGAAGTCGGCCCTTACGCCTTTATCGACGACAACGTGGAGATTGGGGAAGGCACAAAAATCCTCCCGCACGCCACCATTTTCTCCTATGTGAAGATCGGCCGCGACTGCAACGTCTTCCCGGGGGCGGTCGTGGGCGCCATACCCCAGGACCTGAAGTTCGACGGTGAGGTTACATACGTGGAGATAGGCGACCGCGTGAACATACGCGAGTGCGCCACCATCAACCGCGGCACGCGCGCCAGCGGCAAGGGCGTGACCAAGGTGGGCAGCGACACGCTGATAATGTCCTACGTCCACGTTGCCCACGACTGCTGCGTCGGCAGCCACTGCATCCTTGTCAGCTACGTGGGCATTGCAGGCGAGACGGACGTGGATGACTGGGCCATCATTGGCGGCGGCACCAAGGTGCACCAGTTCACCAAGATAGGCACCCACGCCATGGTTGGCGGCGGCACTGCGGTCAACAAGGACATCCCGCCGTATTCCATTTGCGGACGCGTGCCCATATGCTATGCCGGCGTGAACATTGTCGGCCTGCGCCGCAGGGGCTTTGATTCGGACGTAATCCGCACTATCAAGGATATTTACGACGTGCTCTATTATCAGGGCTACAACTTCTCCGACGCCATCGCAAGGGTGGAGGAGGGCTTTCCGCCGTCTGAGGAGCGGGATGTGATCCTGGACTTTATCCGCGGCTCGAAGCGCGGCATCGTGCGTGCCGGCGACGCCCGCGAGAAAGGCGCAATTGAGTAGTGGTCCTGTCCACTGCCTGGTTTCCTCCTGTTGAGTTCTTCGCCCTTCTGGCGGGGAACTCGACGGTTTATATTGAGGCGTGTGAGAGTTACCGCAAGCAGACCTGGCGCAACCGCTGCCGCATACTGACCGAGGGCGGTCCGATGGACCTGAGGGTTCCGGTGCTGCACGACGGGACGCGGCTTATCCGCGACATACGTGTGGACTGGAGCACGCCCTGGCTGCGGCAGAATGAGTATGCGATAGATACGGCGTATTACAGCTCTCCTTTTTTCGAGTATTACCGGGACGAGCTTTATGAGCTGCTTGGGAGGCGGCGGGAGCGGCTGTGGGACATGAATATGGATATTATCGGCTTCTTCTGCCGCAAGATCGGTATCGCGCCGCAGATTGTTCCGACCACAGATTTCGTCCGTGACCTCGAAGACGATTTCCGTAACTCCATCGACCCCAAGAAGCCTTCCGCCTATGTGGGCCGTCCCTACTGGCAGGTCTTCCGCGACCGCTTCGGCTTCGTCCCCAACCTCTCCGTCATGGACCTCCTTTTCAACGAAGGTCCCGAGTCGTTGTCGTTTCTTTAGCTGTCTTAGCCGGAGGAGTGGTTGCAACCTCAAACCAGTGGCCGCCCATGGCCACTTGAATGGGAGGGGCCCACGAAGTGGGAGGGACGAGCTGCGTAGCAGCGAAGGGTTTGAGGTGTAACTACTCCTTCGGCGTATCTTTGCTGAGGATCAGCCAGTTGCGGAGGCCGTTGAGGGAGTTGAGGAGGTAGAAGGAATACTTGACGATGTAGATGAGGGCGTAGGAGGAGGTGGGGTCCTGTTTGAGCGTGACGCTCCACATGGCGATGGAGAAGATGTTGACGCCGATCCAGAAGATCCACTGCTCCATGTAGGCCGTGCTCATGAGGAACTGGCCGATGATGTTGCAGAGCAGCGGCAGCACGTCGAGGACGACGGCGGTCTTGATGAAGGTGTCGGCCGCGGACTTGTCGAAACGGGCGATGATCATGTAGGCGACGACGGAGCCGGCGAGGAAAACTCCGGCCGCCAGCAGCCGCTGCTTCCAGGTGAGCCGCCTGGCCTTGACGCTGCCTTCCTTGTCGCTGCCGCGCCTCTTCCACTGGAAGAACCCCACGAACTGCATAGGCACGAAATACACAAAGTGCAGCACGGCGTTGCCAAGTCCCGAACTGCCGTTCTTCCAGTTCAGCAGGCACATAGCCCCGTAGATGCTGACATCCAGCAGTCCGAACAGGAAAGTGATGATCTTGCCGTTCGCGGATGCCACCGTCGCAGCCACCCCCATAAGTGATCCGAAGGCTGCGAACAGGAGCAGCCAGCGCGCGTGTGAATCAGCAGGTCCGAACTTCAGGGCCGTCGCCAGAATCGTCACCACGGTCATTCCGACCATAATGAACACCGAAAAGTATTGATTGAATCTCTTGTTGTCCACCTTGCAAAGATAGCATTTAGTTTGGTGTTTTACGATTTTATTACTATCTTTGCGTCCGTGTTGAAGATAGAGGCCGCAGGGCTTCTATTTTTTATTATCCGAAACCGTATGCAGAAGAACGAATTTGAAGAAGTGGTGCTGAAGGCTGCGCAGGAGCGCGGCTGCACCGTGGTCGCCATCGATTTCAATGACGACGACAATGTGTTCGAAGTGACCCTCGACAAGGAGTCCGCCCCCGTGGAGCTCGCTGACTGTGAGTATGTCCACAGGGCAGTCCTCGCCGCATTCGACCGCAACATCGAGGATTACGCCCTGACCGTCACGTCTCTCGGCATAGGCGCGGAAGAAGCAGATGAAATATTGAAAACTATACAAGAATAATGGAAAAAGAAAAAGTAATCACCCTCATTGACGCCTTCAAGGACTTCAAGGAGGAGAAGAACATCGACCGTTCGGTGATGATGGGCGTGCTCAAGGACGTGTTCCTGACCCAGATCGCCAAGACATTCGGCAGCTCCGACAACTTCGACGTGATCGTGAACGTCGACAAGGGAACCTGCGAAATCTACCAGAACTTCGAAATCGTCGAGGAGGTGGAAAACCCCAATGCGGAAATGACCCTCGAGCAGGTGCAGGAAATCACCGGCGACGACGACTATGAGATCGGCGACTCCTACGCCAAGCTCTTCCCCCTCTCATCCTTCGGGCGCCGCGGTATCCTCAACATACGCCAGAACCTGCAGGGCCGCATCATGGACATAGAGAAGGCCAACGTCTACAAGAAGTACTCCGAGAAAGTCGGTGAGCTCTTCGTGGGCGAGGTCTACCAGACCTGGAGCAAAGAGGTCCTCATCCTCGACGAGGACGGAAACGAACTCCACATCCCCAAGGCAGAGCAGATTCCCGGCGAGCGCTTCAAGAAGAGCGAGTCGGTGCGCGCCATCATCAAGAGCGTGGAGATGCGCAACAACACTACTCCTTATATCACCCTGAGCCGAGTCAGCGACGACTTCCTCGAGAGGCTTTTCGAGCAGGAAGTCCCTGAAATCGCTGACGGCCTCATCACCATCAAGAAGGTGGTCCGCGTGCCCGGCGACCGCGCCAAGGTTGCCGTGGAGTCCTACGACGACCGCGTCGATCCCATCGGCGCCTGCATCGGTGTCAAGGGCAGCCGTATCCTCGGCATCGTCCGTGAGCTGCGCAACGAGAACATCGACGTCATCCCCTGGTCCAACAATCCCAGCCTCCTCATCCAGAGGGCCCTCGCTCCCGGTATGGTGTCCAGCATCGACATGGGCCAGAGTCCCGAAGACAAGGTCAAGGTGTACATGCTTCCCGACGAGGTCAAGAAGGGTATCGGCCGCAACGGCGTCAACGTCCTGCTCGCCGGCAAGCTCATCGGCCGTGAGATTGAAGTCTGGAGGGAGCTTTCCAAGTCCGAGTTCGACGAGGAGGAGGAAGACGTGCTGCTCGACGACTTCGCCAACGAAATCGACGGCTGGGTAATCGACAAACTCAAGGGCATCGGCTGCGACACCGCCAAGAGCGTGCTCGCCATCGACCCTGAAGACATCGCCAAGCGCGCCGACCTCGACGACGAGACTGTCGAGGACGTTGTCCGGATACTTAAAGCAGAATTTGAAGACTAATGGCAGAAATCAGAATAAATAAACTTTTAAAGCAGTTCAACATCGGTCTCAGCGACCTTGTGGAGTTCCTCCGCAAAAAGGGTCTCGAGATTGAGGAGAACCCGAATGCCAAGGTGTCGGACGAGTATCTCCCCGAACTCCAGAAGCAATTCGGGAAAGACAAGGAAGCCCTTGAGCAGGCCGCTCTGGTCGATATTAAGGTCAAGGAAATCCTTGAAAAGACCAACAAGAAGCTTTCTAAGGCAGAAGAGGAAGAGGAGGAAGAGGAACTGACCATCAAGTCCAATACCTTCTTCAACACCCGCAAGTCCTCCAAGGCCGAGGAGCCGGAGAAGCCCGCGGAACCGGAGAAGCCAGCCGAGCCTGAAAAGCCGGCCGAGCCCGAGAAGCCAGCAGAACCGGAGAAACCGGCGGAGCCTGAGAAGCCTGTCGAGCCTGAGAAGCACGCAGAACCTGAGAAGCCTGCCGAGCCTGAAAAGCCCGCCAAGCCTGCGAAGCCCGCAGAACCGGAGAAACCGGCGGAGCCTGAGAAGCCTGCCGAGCCCGAACAGCCTGCTGAGCCTGAGAAGCCCGCAGAGCCGGAGGTCACGGAGAAGCCCGAGGAGGCTGAGAAGCCTGCCGAGCCCGAGGCCGCCGCTGCTCCAGACGCCTCTCCGTTCAAGGTTGTGGGCAAGGTTGACCTCAGCCAGTTCGACCGCAAGCCGGCCAAGCGTGAGCGCATCAGCAAAGGTGCCCGCAAGGTGGATGTGGCCAAGGCCGGTGCCGCCATCGACCGTCCCGCCGCCAAGAAGGACAAGCCCAAGAATGCTCCCGCCCAGCCCGCTCCCGGACAGGGCAAGCGCAAGCGAGACCGTGACCGCCTGAAACCCGCTTTGACCGAGGCCGAGCAGGAAGAGATGCAGAAAGAGATCCAGAAGCAGGTCAAGGAGACCTACGCCAGGATGAACGAGGGCAAGAAGAATAACTTCGGCGCCAAGTACCGCAAGGAGAAGCGCGAAGCCGCCGCCCAGCGCACCCAGGAGGAGCTCATGGAAGCCGCCGCAGAGAAGAAGGTGCTGAAAGTCACCGAGTTCGTGACTGTCAACGACCTTGCGACCCTGATGAACAACACCCCCGTGGTGAAGGTCATCGGCGCCTGCATGAGCCTGGGCCTGATGGTGTCCATCAACCAGAGGCTCGACGCAGAGACGCTGGTGCTCGTGGCGGAGGAGTTCGGCTACAAGGTGGAGTTCGTGACCGCCGGCCTGACCGACGAAATCGCTTCCAACGAGCAGCCCGACCGTCCTGAGGACCTCAAGCCCCGCGAACCTATCATCACCGTGATGGGACACGTCGACCACGGCAAGACCTCGCTCCTCGACTACATCCGCAAGACCAACGTCATCGCAGGCGAGGCCGGCGGTATCACCCAGCACATCGGCGCCTACAGTGTCAAGCTGGAAGACGGCCGCAAGATCACCTTCCTGGATACCCCTGGCCACGAGGCGTTCACCGCCATGCGTGCCCGAGGCGCCCAGATGACCGACCTTGCCATCATCATCGTGGCTGCCGACGACGCCGTGATGCCCCAGACCATTGAGGCCATCAACCACGCCCAGGCTGCCAACGTGCCTATGGTGTTTGCCATCAACAAGATAGACAAGCCGGGCGCAGATCCTGAAAAGATACGCCGCCAGCTCTCAGAAATGAACATCCTCGTCGAAGACTGGGGAGGCAAGTACCAGTGCCAGGAGATTTCGGCGAAGAAGGGCATCAACGTGGACAAGCTCCTCGAGAAGGTGCTCCTCGAGACCGATCTGCTTGAGCTCAAGGCCAACCCCAGCAAGCTCGCCAGCGGCGCCGTGATCGAGTCTTCGCTCGACAAGGGCCGCGGCTACCTCGCCACTGTCCTCGTCCAGGACGGCACCCTCCACCAGGGCGACGTCGTGCTCTGCGGAAGCTTCTACGGAAGAATCAAGAGCATGTTCAACGAGCGTGGCCAGAAGGTGATGGAGGCAGGTCCTTCGACTCCGGTGTCCGTGCTCGGACTCAGCGGCGCTCCCGCCGCAGGTGAGAAGTTCAACGTGCTCACCGACGAGAAGGAAGCCAAGAGCATCGCCGCCAAGCGTGAGCAGCTCATCCGCATCCAGGGCATCAAGACCCAGAAGCACATGACCCTCGAAGAGATCGGCCGCCGTATCGCCATCGGCAACTTCAAGGAACTCAATGTCATCGTAAAGGGCGACGTGGACGGCTCCGTGGAAGCTCTGTCCGACTCCCTCATCAAGCTCAGCACCGAGGAGGTGCGCGTCAACGTGATCCACAAGGCCGTGGGCGCTATCTCCGAATCCGATGTCCTGCTTGCCGAGGCTTCGGATGCCGTGATCGTGGGCTTCCAGGTGCGTCCTACTCCCGAGGCCCGCAAGAGCGCAGACCGGGAGGGTATCGAAATCCGCCTGTACTCCGTCATCTACGATTGTATCAACGAGGTCAAGGATGGTATCGAGGGTATGCTGGAGCCTGAGAAGAAGGAAGAGGTCATTGCTACCGCCGAGGTCAAGCAGATCTTCCGTATCAGCAAGGTGGGCACCATCGCCGGTTGTATCGTGCGCGACGGCAAGATGATCCAGAAGTCCAAGGTCCGCCTCATCCGCGACGGCATCGTCATCTACACCGGCGAGCTCGGCTCCCTGCAGATCGGCAAGGACTCCGTCAAGGAAGTCCCCGCCGGCAAGGAATGCGGTATGAGCATCGCCGGCTACAACGACATCAAGGAAGGCGACGTCATCGAAGCCTTCCAGATTGTCGAAATCGCCAGGAAACTGTAAGGACTGTCCGGATTCGTAGATTCGATCTTCCCAAGTCTATCTTCCCAAAAGAGGCCGACCATCCAGTCGACCTCTTTTTGTGTGTATGTGAATCTTGTTCTGTGTAAGGCCTAGAGAAGGGTGATGGAGGTGAGGCCGTGGGATTCTCCGGCGACGTAGCGTGTTTCAGTCTGGGAATCGGAGCGGCGGAAGCGGTCCAGGTAGAGGGGCCGTCCGGTCTGGAGCTGGAGGCATTCGAAGCTGTCGCCGGGCTGAAGACTCGAGTTCAGGGACTCCTGCACGACGAAGCGGTTCTGGCCGATGTAGGCCACGGTCACCAGCCGGTCCGGTAGCCAGCCGAGCTGCAGGCGAGCTCCGGGCTCGAGGCGGGTGGTCAGGATAGAATCTCCCGTAAACTCCTCAGACTCAATGGGTGACGAGGCTCTAAGCTGCTGGCAGTAGTCTTTCCATGACTCCGCTCCGACGTAGCGCGACAGCACATTGAGCGTGCGTAGGGAGATTGCTTCGACCTCGCGTGTGGAGTAGCCCCAGAGGCGCTCCAGGGTGCTTTCGGACAGATGCTCACGCAGGGTAGCGTCAATGGCGTCGACCAGAGCTATGAAAGCATTATGGGTCTGCAGCGGCTGCCCGTAGGTGGATTCGACACTTTCGCGCAGGGCGGTGATTTCCGGTATATTAACTGAAACTGACATTGCGTGACAAAGATAAAAACAATATCTTTGTGTGGCAATGTCTTTTTATGTCAGAAATTGTGAGTGATACGATGCGGGAAGTGACGCCGTCCCTGGACGACGGCCGGTACTCTGTCGTGGCCACGCTGCGGGAGGGGCGTCTCTACCTTGCCGAACGGGCCGGCAAGCGCTTCGTGCTCAAGACAGCGGCTGGCGCACGGGGGCTGGAACTGCTTAAGCGTGAGTATGAGCTATCCACCGGCCTTTCGCATCCCTCGCTAGCTTACGTGTTCACGTACGATGAGGTTACGCCGCTGGGCCCCAGCATTGTGCAGGAATACGTTGACGGCCGCTCTTTGGGAGTATGGCTCACTGAAAAGCCGTCGGCTAAGGAGCGCAGGCGCGTCTTCGGCGAGCTGCTTTCCGTGATGGCGTACCTGCATAAGAAGGGCATTGTCCACAATGACTTGAGTCCGGAGAACATACTGATTACCCGTACCGGCGACGCCCTGAAACTCATTGACTTAGGCTTTGCCGACAGCGACACCTGGGCGCAGAAGGCACTCGGCGGCACAAGGGGATACGCTTCTCCGGAACTCATCGCCGGCGAGTCTGTGGACGCCCGCAGTGACATTTACTCCATCGGTGCGCTGATGCGTGACATCTTCCCCGGGCGCTACGGTCACATATCCCGCCGCTGCATGCGGAAGGAGCCGAAGCGGCGCTATCAGTCCGTGGGCGTACTAGAACGGGCGTGGAACAGACGCCGCCTGCCGCTGCAGATTGCCGTCGGAGCAGTGGTGGCGGGCCTGCTGGCGTGGCCGCTTTTCCGTGGTCCGCAGGTGGAAATCGTAGAGGTGGAGTCACAGGCCCTGCAGGCAACGGTGGATTCCCTGCAGGACGTCATAAGTGAGCGTGACCGGGAGGCGGCTGAGCAGGAAGCGGCACTGTCCGAGGCCAAGGCTCAGGTGGATGCCGTGTTCGACCGTGCTCTGCCAGCGTTCCGCAAGGCACTGCGCGCAGCAAAGACCACCCAGGAAGTCACCGACGCCTGGCTTGCATTCACCAACAAGCTCCGAAAGGTCAATTACGACATCCCCGACGCCACCCCTGAGGCTGTCCGCCCCCAGCTCCGTGATTACGTCATCCAGCGCAACAACGCAGTCCTCCCCAAGCTCAGCGAAGAAATGACCGCCCGGATAAATGAACTGGCAGCCACTGACTGACAGTCAACCTCTTAGCGCTTAATCTGCAGTCACGTCCCAACCCATCCGTTTGGCAATCTCCTTTGCCATTGGCAGGTCTTTACGGGGAACAGACAGTTTAATAATGTCCCTTGACCCGTATTGAACAGCCTGTTCGGGTTCCATCAGCATTGCGGGCTCGGGCAGTTCTGCGCCGTATCCCTGAACCAGCGAACCAGGCGTTACCCACGGATGCTTGACAGCTTCTCCGAGCGCCCTTTTGACAAACGCATTAATGGAGATTCCGGCTTCGGCGGCCAGGTTGGCGATGTCCCTGTGGGTATCTGGAGCGATTCTGACGTTAAATGTTCCGGTATAGCTCTTTTCCGGCTTGCAGTTGTGTTCCTCGCAGAAGATAAGATAATCTTCCACCGCCTCGTGGAACGCATCGGTCAGTTCTTTGACCGATTCTCCCTCATAATTCACCAGCCCGTCAATTCCCTCAATCTTCCCGAAAAAGACCTTGTCCGGCTCGCTATAAGCGACCGACCCGATGTAACCTTTGTACTTAAGAGTGTTCATAATTCAATGCTCTGCTTCATCAAAAGTGAAGTCTTTCGGCAGGTGTTTCAACCGCTCAATTAGTTTTTCTTTAGTTCCCATATGCAAAAGTAACTATAATATAGTTACAATGCAAATCTTTTTGGAGAAAAATGACATAAAAAGACTACTTGTCCTTAGGGGGAGGGGCGCTATCTTTGTGTCAAATAAGCATTTTCATTATGAAAACATTCTTTAAGACCTTTGCTGTTGCCCTGGTGGCCTTTGTGTATTCAATTTCAGCGTTCGCTCAGAAAACGGAAGACTACTATAAGTTTGATGATAACGGATTTTTGTGCGAATTTCAGTTGACTCTTCCTGATTCTACGGTGGTTAAGTATAAACATCAATATGATGTGAACGCAGATATGATGGCGCCATTTCCAGATGGTGAATATGCAACCATTAATTACGTTGATGGAACGGTGGTTGATTTTTCAGCGTCATATTTCAATGGTGAATTCTATATGGATAAGTTTCCGGCATTTAGCACTATAGTTGAAAACCAGGATAATCGGGGCTATTATTACCTGTCCGTGAATGATTGGTATAAATATATCCGAACGGTAAGATTATCCCCCCAAGGCCCTGAGATGCTGAAGAACATGTTTATCTTGAGAAAATACACTATCAGCCTACCGGACAAGTCTCAGTTGAGCGTCTCCTGTGCGCCGGACTTCGATAGTGTCACTGTTGAACAATACTCAGATTATGATGAAAACGGGTCCTATATCACATGGAGCGGATTGGATTTGAGTAGTATTGACTGGCAGGGAGAAGAGTTGCCATTTGTTGATATGGCAACGGGAGAGATACATATGGAAAAAAGTATTGTTTCAGGAGTGCAAAGCTCTTATGATTATGATGGTTGGTACATATATAACACTGAGGATGGTAGAATAATAAGGAGTGACGGATCAACATTCACAGGTACTTTTGCTGTTGTAACAAAATACGACAAAGACGGAACGCAATTCAAAAGCAATTACCTGAAGAATGTATTGTCTGAATATAAACATAGAACATTTGGTTTTGGAGATATTATTGCGATTATTTTTAGTAATGGTAATCTGGTGGATAAAGACAACAAGATTATTGGCATGTACCGAGGCAGAAGAAAACTGGACGAATTTGATATGGAATCGGTAAGGGCCGCAGAACAAGGGAAGATAGACAAAGCTAAGGCTGATGCCGCGAAAGCAGCAAAAGAAAAGAGCGCAATTGTTTCAAAATATGGAAAGAAATACTCCGATGCTTTCTTTGCCGGAAAAGTCATAGTCGGAATGCCCTGGGATCTTGTACAACTAGGCCTGGATGCTCATTCTTTCAAGGATTTCTATACTGCTTTGATATCTATTGACCGTAAATCAGACTATGGTCACACACAGTGCTATTCACTATATGGAGACAACCTGGAACGGAGGGGCAACATCTGGGTAAAGAATGGAGTCGTTGAATCGATCACTCTGTATTAGCGGTTGAATTATTGAAAATAAACGCTATATTTGTCAATGCAGGCCCCAAGGGTCTGTGACATAGACAAAATAGCGTTTGCAATTTGCTCTGACCGTGTAGAAACGTAGGAACTTTCTCTTAGCAGGTTCAGCGGCAAGTCGTAAGCGCCCGCAATAGACACCTTCTGGTGTTTAGCGGGCGTGACTTGTACCTGCTTTGGTTTCCTACGACCACTACCGGACGAGCCGCGCCCGCGCTTTTTTGTAAGAATTAGAACTCAATAGTTCGTAATTATTTATTTGACGCAATTGCAGTATAATCATGAAAAAAATTGCTTTATTCTTTGTTTTTTTAGAGTTAATTTGGTGCTGTTCAGAAGAAATAGGCTCTCCGACTTCGGTAAATCTAGATAGGAATGAATTCACTATCAGAGTAGGTGAAAGTGTTAAACTTATGGCTACTATCATTCCGGACAATACGAAGAATAAAGATCTTCTATGGAAAAGTTCAGATCCTGTTGTAGCCGGAGTGGATAAACTCGGAGTTGTAATCGGAGTAAGGCCAGGCTCAGCTATTATTACAGTCACGACTGTGGACGGAAACAAGGAGGATTCTTGTGCCATTACCGTAGAGCCTAAGTATGTTGAAGTGTCAGATTTATCGATCGTTAGCCACGACTTGACAATGAAAAAGGGTGAAAGTACCAAACTCTCAGTAAGCGTAAAGCCAGCTAATGCGACCGACACAACAGTAATATGGAGTAGTAGTGATGAAAGTATTGTTGTTGTGGATAAAGATGGAACTGTTACTGCAATTGGAGGAGGTGTTGCTACCATATCTGCTATGGTGGGAAGCAAAACGGCCACTATAATAATAACAGTCATCGTCCCTACAACAGAATTATCCGTTGAAGAAACTAGTGTCTTCCTCATAGAAGGAGAAGAAACGTCAATTAACATAAGAATCACTCCTTCAGATGCCACTGACGCTTTATCATTTATTACAAATGATTCTAGCATTGCAACTGTGGATAATGAAGGTAAGATTACAGCTATAAGCGCTGGTGTGACAACTGTAGCAGTATCTGCGGGAGACATATCTTCCGTATGTAAAGTGACAGTATTTCCTAATACCCAATTAGTCTCAGGCTCAATAGATGGGCATGACTATATTGACTTGGGGTTGTCGGTCAAATGGGCATCATGTAACCTCGGTGCCAGTAATCCGTGGGATATTGGAGATTATTACGCATGGGGCCAGACGACACCTTACAATGAATGGTCTTCGGTCAATTACAATTTTACATATGCTCCTAGTAGCCAAGATTTTGTGCTTGACGCGCTTTTTGATGCGATTACTGTTAATTGGGGCAAGTGTTGGAGAATGCCAACAAAAGAAGAGATTGATGAATTAATTGATATCAATAACTGTGATTGGTTTTGGGTTGACAAAGTGAAGGGAACAGATATTTCCGGCTATATTGTGAAATCTAAAAAGAATAGAAAATCTATTTTTCTACCTGCTGGGAAGTATTTCCCTCATGAAAGTTATTTAACACCTACTAAGTTAAGTGGTAATTATTGGAGTTCGACGACTGATCCAAGTGTTTTCAAGCGTCCATATGACCATTCACCTTTTACCATTTTCTTTCAAGATGGTATTCACTATGAAGGGATAGCCCGGTGCTTTGATGGTTTAACTGTTCGTGGGGTTGTTGGTAGCCCTAATTCATATTTGCCTGATCCCTCAGAGTATAGTTTAATTGATGAAGAGGAAACGGCAGCACAAGGATTTACTGTCAATGGAAGGATAGGAGCACATACTTATGTAGATCTTGGCCTTCCCAGCAGAACCCTATGGGCTACATATAATGTTGGAGCCAAAATGCCTTATGAATATGGGGAGTATTATGCTTGGGGTGAAACGACTCCAAAAGATTTATATAATCTGGACACTTATAAGTTTTTTTTAGGTTATTCTGATAGCGGACAATATCATCTAGCGCAGTTGAGTAAGTATGTTTGGTGGGCACCTCATGGGAAACCGGATTATAGATTAACGCTCGATCCGGAAGATGATGCCGCCACAGTCAACTGGGGCCTAGAATGGCAAACGCCTTCTGCTGAGCAGATAGAAGAAATAGCATATTATTGCATTTGGTATTCAAAAAATATAACTATTGATGGCAATCCTATTCGGGGTTATATTGGAGAGTCTAAGATTAATGGGCACAAATTATTCCTTCCATGCTCAGATTTTAAGTACGCAAGTGTCCCTTTGTCTTATTTAAATTCATGGTACTGGAGCAGAGATATGTCACGTGGAAAAGATAGTTTTGCAGATGAATCTGATTATTATGCACTATTTATGGTTGTTAAAAGTCCTGATATGATAGTTGAAGTGAAGGATACGCGCCGTTATCAAGGTCTTCCAGTTCGTCCTGTTGTCAAACATTAAAGTATATTTCGTTAGATTTAACCGAATCGCTGTTGATAAAGCATGGCTTTGAAAAAACGGTGGTATAATAGGACACCCAGACTGCTGGTGCAAAATTACTAAAGCACCTTCTTTCTGATGAAGAAACTAATCCAGGCTGCTTGTTTGTTGAATACGAAGTAGATTCTGAACAGTTCTAGGAGGACCTGGATGATGATACGGAAAAGTATGAGGATGACAGGTGGAGCATTATCGGGGATGTTAAAGGTGATTGGACTAAAGCAGAAAAAAGTAGCCGAGATAAACCTTGATAAATCTGGACTTTACATCAAGGACTTAGAATACAGAACTTACGCATTCGTGATAGATGGGGATATCGCACTTGAAACCGACAAATAAAACTGACAGATGAACGAAATCGTAATCAACAGAATGTTTACGGGGAAATATCTCCGAGATAACATTGGGCATGAGGTGATTAATCTGTTCCAGGCAGATAACGAAAAATTCTATGTGTACCTGAATGATGTTGGAATTATTGGGAAGGAGCATTTTGACAACAATGGTTGCTGCACAATAAAACAAATGCTTCTCGCTCATACTCTTGAAAGGACCAATGCCGTAGAAGTCATCGGACTAGCCATAGGCCTTCGCCCCGTATATAATCCAAATCTAAACGAAAAAGAGCAAGCGTCCTTTCAACAAAAGTATGCGGAAGACAATGCTATCAGTTATGGCGGCATAGGTATTTCCGGCGTTAATTCAATTTTTAGGGGAAGCGAGCAGCAAGCAGTCAATATTACCTTTGAAGCAGATAATGTAAGAAGAGTAGCTGACGGAAAGCGTATATATATCAAGATGGCAGAAAAACTTAATCAGGAGTACGAAAATCTTGAAATATACGAAGCAGATACCATGATTGAACTATCTGACGTTAAACTTGGGCGGGAGCTAAAATCTTATATTGCAGAGGGAGAGCCTGATTATGCTGTTTTGGAGGATATAATCAACAATCCCTCCCTTTGGGGAGATTCGATGCCCAAAGTCACGCCCGATGTTGCACCGACCGAATTGAGTTATATGGACATTTGCCAGCGTTCGTACGATGAGCTGGCTTATTCAAACGCAATGGCATATTTTGCGAAAAAGTATCCTGAAATTGCCTTCAAGTTACTTGATCAGTTGACGGGAACCAAGGACAACTATCATAGAGACTTTGTAGTACGAAGGGAAGAGAATCATATCGATCTTCTTTTCTACAACAGCGGTCATCTGGTAATTGTAGAGAATAAGATTAAGTCAGATCTCAACGGTGTGGAGAAGAATGCCGACGGACAGATTGTCAAAACGCAACTGGATGATTATTACGATGCCGCAAAAGACATTAAAGAGCGGTACAAGATAAACTGTCCAAAGCCTTATTTCTTCATTTTCGCCCCTGACTATAGTCCTCTGAAGCACTATTTCCTCGCACATCCGAATCCGTTCACAAAACACATTAGGATAGGGAAGCACTTTGATCTGGTATTCTATAGCGAAATCTATGATTTCCTGCTTCCTTATCTTAAGAAAACTCCTTATAGCAAGGATACTCTTTTTGTCCAGTTCGTAAAATCTCTGGAGCGTCACACGCATTCTTATGACGATGGTTTGTGGGAGACTACTGTCAGGAAGTTCTTCGAGAGAATTGACACTTGCGTAGCATCGAAAAAGCTTAAAACTATCCTATAAAAAAGGGAGGGTGCCGAAAATCCCATCAAAGAGTAGGCGAATAAATAAAGTACTATTATGAAGACATTTAAGATCAAAATGCTCAGTGGCTGCGACTGTGGATGTAAAGACGCTGAATTGCAGATTATTAGCAAAGGAATCTCTGTGCCCTCCCCATCAGAGGTGAAAGAGGCGCTGTTAAAGGCTGGTTATAAGATAAGGAATACTCCAGCCGCAAACTCCTTTAAAGTTATCTAATATAATCAAGGTCGAGACATTTGTCATAAATAGTTTTTCTCGGATACATCACGAAAGGCTTGATAATTCCATCAATGACTTTTTGTCAAGGAATGACATTGAAGTTGTAGATGTCAAGTACAATTCTTCTTTGGCTGCGGATGGAAAGGGAAGCGTCTATTATGTCCATTCGGCGATGTTGATTTATCGGGAGAAATAGTTTTCACTAGCCCGGAAGGGTGGGGACATCCTTCCGGGTTCCATTTATGAGAACGCAGGATTTCAAAAAAGGACTTGCGCGGGTTTTCGATGAGAACCTGCACACCAAGCAGTGGCATAATTACGTAGACTATGCCATTATCGGCCTAATCATTCTGAGTACAGCCGAGATCTTTATCTCTACTTTCCCTATCTCGGCCAGGGCTGAGAAATGGATGAAGGGCATCGATTGGTTCACTCAGATTTTCTTCACTATTGAAGTTTCTCTGCGTATCTGGACCGCGGATGAGATTGACCCCAAGTATAAAGGTTTTTGGGGACGAGTAAAGTATTGCTTCTCGTTCTACGGACTCATTGACTTCCTAGCCACTTATCCGTTCTGGTTCAGTTTCATCGTTCCTCTGCCTGTAACGGCACTTAAGTCCCTCAGGATAATGCGCTTGTTCCGTGTGGCGAGGATGTTCCGCATCTTCCGCTACATGAAGGCTTTCCGCTTCCTGGGGACAGCAGTGAGGAGCAAGAAGACCGAGATGCTGGTATCCTTACAATTCCTTCTCATCACGACAATCGTTCTTTCCCTGCTCCTTTATATCGTGGAGCACGATGCTAATCCGGAAATGATTGGAGATGGGTGGAAAGCATTTGTCTGGGCCTTTGCAAAATACATCGGCGATCCGGGCAAAGTTGCAGATTTACCCATCGTTACAGCAGCGGGACAGATTATTGCGTTTATAGTCGGTATACTTGGTATTGCGATATTTGCCGTTCCAATTGGTCTCATCGGCTCCGGCTTCACAGAGGCGATTGAACTGCGTGAAAGGGAGGAAGAACTGGAGAGAAACAAGAAAAAGCTTCATTATGCCTTTGAACGTCAATATGACAAACCGACAACATTTCAAGTTGTTCCAATGTTTCGCTCGGTAATGGATATACAGGCAAGGATGAAGATGACACAAGATGCTGTTTTGAACGCAGTTGAGGCTTCTTCTGATTTCCGGCTTTTTAATATTGCTGCAACTATCCCTTTGTCGGAAACACCAGCAGACAAGTTGGCGGTAGAGCATTTTGTTGTGAACCGTCCATATGGGTGCTATATTGATCGAGGTTCCAAAGTGACAATCGTATCGGCGGCATCCGTCATAGACCCTATGATTAGCACGTTCTCATACTATCTTGCAAAACTGGGAGGATTCAACTATGTAAGCAGGGAATTGGGAGAGGAACGCCCCTATCATTCTTTTTTCCTTATTTCGTCAATGGATGCTCCTGGTCAGAAAGAGTTTATGGCTGATGTTAATGCTCTTACTTCCAGAGAAGGCGCTTGGTGCGTGGCGACCTTAGCTGTAAGCGGAGAGAATACTATGGAGTATCCTGAAGCGGTACACGTTGCATATGGTGCACCTAAGGGGGATAACACCTTTGACGCTCCAGATTTAACGGTCCATGATTTCAAGTTAGCTGATACTGTTTTTTCTCAAATCGAGAAGGAACTCAAAGATAATCTGGGTTTTTTAACAGAACGTCAAATGAGGCACAAGTCAGACACACCAAAATTATTTCTCCGACATCTAGCTTCTGCCAATTCTGTTAATTCATTTGTACTAAGAATAAACTGGAGTGCTTTTTCCAGGAGTCCCTACCGCATACAAATGGCGCAGATTATAGCTGACGTTCTTCATCAAAATCTTGAACCAGATCATTTTGTTGATTTATCGGAAATGAAGAATAAAGGCATTGGTTATTCCGATTATAAGTCATGAAGATATCTATATAGGTGATATAGTTATAAAAGCCGTAACCGTATATGGGATTTTATAGTGAACGGATAGAGGCTCTTATTGATGCAGCATTGGTTGATGGGGAGATTACGGATAAGGAGCGGGCCGTACTGCTAAAAAGGGCAAAGGAGGAGGGTATTGATCCCGATGAATTCGAGATGGTCCTCAATGCAAGGTGCTTTGAACGGAATACGTCCAAACAAGGGGAATTAATAACTCGAGTAGAGTCAGTTGATACTCAAACAGAATTACTGAAGAAAGAGGGAGAAAAGAAACAAGACAAAGAGGACAAAAAGGTTCTTATTGTGTTGATATTATTAATAGCCAATGGATTCTTGTGCTATTTGTTAATAAGACTCTTATAACGTGAAATCAATAATAAATGTATGAGAAAGAAACTATTATTTCTATTGCCTTTGTTGGTATTGATTATTTCTTGTGGTCCGTCAAAGGATGAACTTCTGAGGCAACGTATTCAGGGCATTCAAAAGATTGCGGAACTCGGGACCGTCGAGTACACGGTAAAGAAAATCGTGAAGAATGAAAACACAAAAGCCTGGTACAAGTATGGCGAGAGGAAGATTCTGTTTTCCACAACTTCATATATTAAGGCCGGTATCGATTTAAAGGAGTTTTCGGACGATGATTTGGAAAGAAATAATGAGGGGGAAATCATTTCCGTCACGCTTCCGAAGGCCAAAGTACTATCTTTCAACATGCCCCCCGAATGTATAAAAGAAGCATTTACCAAGGTGACGGGCCTCAGGGATAAAATTACTCCAGAGGAGAAACAGGAGCTTCTTGCCCTTGCCGAAGAGAACATTCTGAAAGACTCCACCTTCACCACTGGGATACTGGAAGACGCTCAAAAGAATGCGAAACTCTTCTTCACGGCACTTTTCACACAGTTTGGATATGAGAATATTGACATAAAGTTTGAGTAAGATGAAAAAGACTATAATACTTGTTGCTGCTATTGTTGTTAGCCTTGGGTGCTTCTCTTCGGTGTTCGTTTTTGATCCTTTCAAACTTGGTATCAATTTCATTGGCAATTTATTTAATGACAAAATGGAACTTGCCAAAACAGCAAATGTGGTGACTGAGATCAAGAAGATTTCAGAGTTTACCACGGCCTGTTTCTATGAGGACAAGATAATTGATCGCACAAGATATAAGCACTTTGAAAGAAAGGTGAACGGCGGTATTCTCAGTTCTGCAAAAAATGCCGCTTTAAAGCTGGCTGGATCGATTCATGACTCCGCGGCTTCCGAAGTGTTGACTGTCAAGGATTCCACCAAGACTGGTAGGATTATCTGGATTGTAAAGACTAATGTGCGTGCTGGTTATGACCTTTCCAAAGTAGGGGAGGGAGATCTTCTAGTATCCGGAGACACGCTTTCTATCAAGCTCCCAGATGTGGAGATTTTTGACATTCTGGCCAACCCCTCGGACTGGGAACTCTACCATAGGGAAGGGAACTGGGAAGATGCTGAAATACGTGAGATTCAAAGCCAGGCAAAAGATATCATAAGGGAAGACGCCATAGCATATGGCTTGCTTGAAAAGGCTGACTCTTTTGGAAAGGAAAGCCTGGTTTCTCTTCTCAAAACATTTGGATTCTCAGAAGTTATTTTGCGATAATAAATAGGAACAACATGCCACAATTAATTACTGTAGGGAAAAAACTATATCGCATAAATCCGGTTAAAAATACATTTGAGTATTCATTTGGGTCCAATGGTGCAGTATGGGTAAGCCGTGGAATAGGGTCAAGATATGGACGCCTTAAGGATCTCCTCTGGTTTCATGACAAGCTCTTCTTATTAACGGAAAGAGGTATTTATCAATCCAGAAATGAAGGGGCTGACTGGGGGTGTACCGGAAGTGCATGGCCGGTCCAGAATATGGTTTCATTGATGGAAGATGGAAAGTACATGTACGGGCTGACCTCCGATGGCCGAATGTGGGTATCTCATAATGAAGGAGCAGATTGGGGCTGTAGAGGTTAGATATTCTTATTCTTCTTGGTTGCATTTGCTTGCTATTCCCCCGCCCCCCCGAATATCATCCCCGTGTTTCTATGTTTGAAATGGTTGTGTCGGGGCCAATGGTGGTACTGGTCCAAAATACGGCAGACTAAGTGCGAAAGCACCGCGTTTTCGCACTTAGTGGGTCTGGCTTGTGGACCAGTAAGTGCACTCGGCGCTCTGGAAGGCTGGTTTGACGTTTACATCCTGGCGGGTGAAGAGCAGGGGCGGGCGCTACTCCATCAATTTCTTGTACTTGAAGCGCTTGGGCTCGTCGGTGCCGAGGCGCTTTTTGCGATTCTCCTCGTATTCGGAATAGCTTCCCTCGAAGAAATAGACCTGGGAGTCGCCTTCGAAGGCGAGGATGTGGGTGGCGATGCGGTCGAGGAACCAGCGGTCGTGACTCACGACCACGGCGCAGCCCGCGAAGCCGTCGAGGCCTTCCTCAAGGGCGCGGATGGTGTTCACGTCCACGTCGTTGGTGGGTTCGTCGAGCAGCAGCACGTTGCCTTCGTCCTTCAGCGTGAGGGCAAGGTGGAGGCGGTTGCGCTCGCCGCCGGAGAGCACGCCGCAGAGTTTCTCCTGGTCGGCTCCGGAGAAGTTGAAACGGCTGACCCACGAGCGGGCGTTGATGTCGCGGTTGCCTAGCCTGATCCATTCGGAGTTGCCTGCAATAGTCTCATATACAGTGAGATCCGGGTCGATGCTCTTGTGCTGCTGGTCCACGTAGGCGAGCTTCACGGTGTCGCCGATCTCTATGCTGCCGGAGTCGGGCTTCTCGATGCCCATGATGAGGCGGAACAGTGTGGTCTTGCCGGCGCCGTTGGGGCCGATCACGCCCACGATTCCCGCAGGCGGCAGGACAAATGAAAGGTGCTCGAAGAGCAGTTTGTCGCCGTAGGCCTTGCTGACATCGTGGAACTCGATGACCTTGTTGCCGAGGTGCGGGCCGTTCGGGATGTATATTTCCAGGTTGGCCTCCTTTTCCTTGGTGTCGGCGGAGGCGAGCTTCTCATAGGCGCCAAGACGTGCCTTCTGCTTCGCCTGGCGGGCCCTGGGTGCCATGCGCACCCATTCGAGCTCGCGCTCCAGGGTCTTGCGGCGCTTGCTTTCCTGCTTCTCCTCCATAGCCAGGCGCTTGCTCTTCTGCTCCAGCCAGCCGGAGTAGTTGCCCTTCCAGGGTATGCCTTCGCCGCGGTCGAGCTCGAGGATCCAGCCGGCTACGTTGTCAAGGAAGTAGCGGTCATGGGTCACGGCTATGACCGTGCCTTTGTATTGGTGCAGGTGGGCTTCGAGCCACTGGATGCTTTCGGTGTCAAGGTGGTTGGTGGGCTCGTCGAGCAGCAGCACGTCGGGCTCGCGGAGCAGCAGGCGGCACAGAGCGACGCGGCGGCGTTCACCTCCGGACAGCGTGGCTATCCTGGCATCGGACGGGGGGCATTGGAGTGCGTCCATGGCCCTTTCCAGCTTGGAGTCGATCTCCCAGCCGTTGCAGTGTTCGATCTTCTCGGTGAGCTCGCCCTGGCGCTCAATCAGGGCATTCATCTCGTCGTCCGACATCGGCTCGCAGAACTTCATGCCTATCTCATTGTACTCGGCGAGCATGTCCATCACCTCCTGGACGCCTTCCTGAACGACTTCCAGGACGGTCTTGTCCGGATCCATCTGCGGCTCCTGCTCGAGGTAGCCCACGCTGTAGCCTGGGGCCCATACCACCTCGCCGCGGGTGGGTTTCTCCACTCCGGCGATAATCTTCAGCACCGTCGATTTGCCGGCGCCGTTGAGGCCTATGATGCCGATCTTGGCCCCGTAGAAGAAGCCCAGGTAGATGTCTTTGAGGATGACCTTGTTGTTGTGGGGGAGTATCTTGCTCACCCCGTTCATCGAGAAAATGATTTTTTCGTCTGCCATAATGCCGGGTTATTTCAGGAGGCCGAGGGATATGCGGCCGCGGTCGGTGTCGACTGAAAGCACTTTCACACGGATGTGCTGGTGGAGTTTGACCACGCGGGTGGGGTCGGTGCCCCGGGGACCCATCTGGGACACGTGGACAAGGCCGTTGTCGTGGAGACCTATGTCCACGAAGGCTCCGAAGGCGGTGATATTTGTCACGATGCCGGGAAGTTCCATCCTCGGCTTGAGGTCTTCGATCTCATGGATGTCGTCTGCGAAAGCAAACTCGGATGCCTGCTCACGCGGGTCCAGCCCCGGTTTGGCCAGTTCCTTAAGGATGTCCTGGATTGTGGGGAGGCCCACGTCTCCGCCCACGAAGTCCTCTGCCTTGATGCGGGCGCAGAGTTCACCGTTGCCCACGAGCTCGCGGGTGGTCACCCCGAGGGAGCGGGCCATGGAGTCGACTATGTGGTAGGATTCCGGATGGACGGCGGAACCGTCCAGGGGATTCTCGGCGTCACGGATGCGCAGGAATCCTGCGCACTGCTCATAAGCCTTGGGCCCGAGGCGGGGAACCTTCAGCAACTGGCTGCGGCTGCGGAAAGCGCCGTTCTCGCTGCGCCAGGCCACGATGTTGCCCGCAAGCACGGGACCTATTCCGGCAACATAGGACAGCAGGTAAGGGGAGGCCGTGTTAAGGTTTACACCCACGCTGTTGACGCAGGATTCGACCGTCCCTTCGAGCTTCTCCTTCAGCAGGTTCTGGTCCACGTCATGCTGGTACTGACCGATACCCAGGTTCTTGGGATCGATTTTCACCAGTTCGGAGAGCGGGTCCATCAGCCTGCGGCCTATGCTCACGGCTCCGCGCACGGTCACGTCCTCGTCCGGGAACTCCTCGCGCGCTATCTCGGAGGCGCTGTAGATGGAAGCGCCGTCTTCGCTGACGGTCCACACCTTGCAGCCCTCGGGCAACTGCACCCTGCGCATGAATTCCTCGGTCTCACGGGAGGCGGTGCCGTTGCCTATGGCCACGGCCTGGATACGGTATTTCTCCAGCATGCCCTGAACGGCCATAAGCGCCTTAACCTTCTCATTCTGGGGCGGGTGCGGGAAGATTATCGTGTGGTACAGGAGTCCTCCCTGCTCGTCGAGGCAGGCTATCTTGCAGCCGTTGCGGAAGCCGGGGTCGATGGCCATCGTGCGTTTCTGGCCCACGGGGGCCTGCAGCAGAAGCTGGCGAAGATTTTCGCCGAACACCTTGATAGATTCGACATCCGCCTTTGCCTTGGCCTCACGTATCACTTCCGAAGTGATCGACGGCTCAAGCAGGCGCTTGAAAGAATCTGCAACCGCTTCCTTTATCTGATCTGCGAGCGGGCCGCCGGGGTAGCCCTGGGCCTGGCAGAAGTCATAGTAAATCTTGTTGCCGCACTTTTCGGAGTCGGTGTCCAGCCCTATGGAGAGGAAACCCTCGTTTTCGGCTCGCAGGACAGCCAGCAGGTTGTGGGAGGGCATGCGGTCCAGCGGCATCTTGAAGTCGAAGTAATTGCGGTATTTGGCCGCGTCGGGATTGTCGGAGGCGGCTTTTGTCGCCTTCGCCTCCAGCCTGCGTGCCTTGAAAATGGCACGCAGGTCGCGCCGTATGGCCTCGGTCTCGCTGAGCCGCTCGGCTATGATGTCGCGGGCGCCGGAGAGGGCTGTGTCGACGTCTTCCGCGCCCGGCTTCCCGCCGAGGGCGGGGGAGCCTTTGACATACGCCTTTGCACTAGCGAGGGGGTCCCTGGTCCTGAGGTTCCACATAATGTCAGCCAGGGGTTCGAGCCCGAGCTCGCGGGCGGCAGTAGCGCGGGTGCGGCGTTTGGGACGCCAGGGAAGGTATATATCTTCAAGCTCTACTGAATCGACGCAGTCTTCTATGCGCTTCCGCAGGGCGTCATCAAGCGCGCCCGCCTCCTCGATGGTCTTGAGTATGGTGGTTTTGCGCTTCTCCATTTCGTCGAAGACGTCCACCCAGTGCTTGACTTCCGCCACCGTCGCATCATCCATCCCTCCGGTCTTTTCCTTGCGGTAGCGGCTGATGAAGGGGATGGTGTCGCCGTCGGCGAACATATCGGCACAGTTCTCCACCTGCCACAGCTTGGCGCCGACGGCGGAGGCGATGGCTTTCAGGTATATTTCTTTCATTTTGCAGCCTTGAACTTGCGGAAACGAAGCTTGATCACACCCCAGAAAGCTTCACCGAAGATGCCACCGGACATCTTGGATGTGCCTTCCTTGCGGTTGATGAAAATCACGGGCACCTCGGCTATGCGGAAGCCGAGTTTGTAGGCGGTGTATTTCATCTCGATCTGGAATCCGTAGCCTTTCATCTGCACGGCATCCAGATCTATGGCTTCAAGCAGCTTGCGGCTGTAGCAGATGAACCCGGCGGTGCTGTCGAAAATCTTGAATCCCAGGGTTTTGCGCACGTAGACCGAAGCGAAGTAGGAAATCAGTATCCTGCCTATAGGCCAGTTGACCACGCTGACGCCGTTGCAGTAGCGGGAGCCTATCGCCATGTCGGCACCGCCTGTGCAGGCCTCCAGGAGCCTTGGAACGTCGGACGGGGCGTGGGAGAAGTCGGCGTCCATTTCGAAAATGTAGTCGTAGCCGCGTTCCAGGGCCCATTTAAATCCTGCCAGGTAGGCCGTTCCGAGGCCGAGCTTGCCGCTGCGTTCAACCAGGTGCAGCCTGCCGGCGAACTCCTGCTGGAGCCCTTTCACCACGTCAGCAGTACCGTCGGGGGAGCCGTCGTCAATGATCAATATCTCGAATCCGCCTTCCAGTCCCAGGACGGCGCGGATAATTTTCTCAGCATTTTCGACCTCGTTGTAGGTCGGAATGATTACCAGATTCTTCATATCAGGCAAATATAACTATTTAATCGGAATTGGAGATTTCCTTCAATTCGTCGCGATAGGCCATCAGAAGGCGGGAACGGGAAATGAAGCCTAGGTAATGGCGTTCGGAATCGACCACCGGAAGCCGCCAGGCGCCTGTTGTGTCGAACTTCTGCATCACGCTCTCCATTTTTTCGTTCTCTTCTATGAGGGCAGGGGAGGCCTCCATTATCCTTTCCACGCCGAGCTTGTCGTACAAATCGGTGCGGAGCAAGTACTTGCGGACGTTGCCGATGTCTATGAGTCCCTGGAAGCGCTGTTCGTCGTCCAGCACCGCTATCACTGCTGCCGTGCTGCCCTGCACTGCGGCCACGATCTCCCTCAGGTGCTGCCCCAGATAGATCCTGGGGTATTTGTCACGGATGAGTGATTTGGTGTTCATCAGGGTCAGGACGGCCTGGTCGTTGTCGTGGGTCAGCAGGTCGCCGCTCTGGGCTATACGCTTGTTGTAGATGGAATACTTGTCGAAAAGCCGCACGGTGCCGTAGGATACGGTGGCCGTCAGGATCAGGGGGATGAGCAGCTGGTAGCCGCCGGAGATCTCCGCGATGAGGAAGATGGCCGTCATCGGAGCCTGCATCACGCCCGCCATCAGCGCCGCCATGCCCACCAGCACGAAATTCTGCTCCGGCACGGACGCACCCATCAGGTTGAAGCAGCGGGCCAGCACGAAGCCTGCGATTGCCCCGCAGAACAGCGTGGGGCCGAAGGTTCCGCCGTTGCCTCCGCCGGCATTGGTCACGGTCATCGCTATTACTTTGGTGAAGAACACCAGGGCGAAGAACGCCGCCGCGCCCCATCCGGAGCCGGTCATGAACGACAGAATGGAATTGCCTTCCACCTCCACCTCGCGGCCGTTCAGCAGGTCACCCAGGACCTCGTAGCCCTCGCCGTAAAGCTGCGGGAAAAGGAATAACATCAGGCCCAGGCCAAGTGCGCAGAACACCCATTTGACGTAGGCGTTGGATATCTTGGCCAGTTTGTCCTCAAGCCAGAGCGTGGTGCCGGTGAAGTACAGGGACCCGAAGCCCAGGATCACGCCCATGATGATGTAGAAGGGAATGTTTCCCATCGAGAAGGGCGTGAGGGTGCAGGCGAACATGGGCGTCTGCCCGCGGAATATGTAGGCCACTACCGTCGCCGAGATGGTGGAGATGAGCAGCGGCAGCATAGAGGACAGGGATATGTTGAACAGGAGTATCTCCATCGTGAACAGCACTCCCGCCAGCGGCGCCTTGAATATGCCGGCTATGGCCCCTGCGGCTCCGCATCCCAGCAGTATGGTCACGTTGCGGTAGGACAGGTCGAAATACCGGCCCATGTTGCTGCCTATGGCGGCGCCGGTGTAGACTATTGGCGCCTCGGCACCAACGGATCCTCCGAAACCTATGGTAATCGAAGAAGTCAGCATCGACGACCACATGTTGTGTGGCTTTATCTTGGATTCACCGCGGCTGACGGCAAGCAACACTTTGGTCACTCCGTGGCCTATGTTGTCCCGGATAAGGTAGCGCAGGAGCAGCAGGGAGATCAGCATGCCGATGCCCGGCAGTAGCAGGTACTGGATGTTGTAACTCAGCGACAGGCGGTTGTCCAGCAGGTGCTTGATGCCGTCTATGCAGGTGGTCAGCAGCACGGCGGCAAGGCCTGCGCACACGCCCACGACAAAACTGAGCAGAAGCAGCCGGCTCCGCTCAGGCAATTTGGTTTTCAGGGATTTATGAGTCTGATGAGTCGTCGTCCCCGCCATACTGCGAAATGTTGTCGTCGGGGAGCGGATTGTCGCCGTCGGGAGCGGCGGTGGTGCCGGCAACTTCTTCGGTTTCGGCTTCCTCTTCTCCTTCGAGCCAGCGCTCCACGTCTTCGGGATTGTCGATGTCCACCTTGACCTTGACCAGGTAGATGTCGGTGTCGGTCTCGATGGTTACTGCATAGAAGGGCTCAATCAGCTTGCCCGTGCTGGGATTGATCCCCGGGGAATACTTCACGAGGTCCGGAAGGAGGTCGCTGAATCCTTTCGGATATTTATCATTGAACAGGGCGGTGATTTCGGCCGGAAGGTTCTCCTGGCTGATGACGTGTCTCTTCTTGCTATCTTCGTTCATATCCTTTACTGGGATTAATCTGTTGCAATAATAAGTCAAATATTTCAATCAAACAAGAATTATTATTATCTTTGAGTGTGAACACGAAAAAAAATATTGTGGTGCTCAGCGGCTCGGGCATCAGCGCGGAAAGCGGAATCTCCACATTCAGAGGAGGTAACGGGCTGTGGGACAATGTCCCGGTGGAAGAAATATGCACTCCCGAAGGTTGGATAAGAAATCCGGCCAGGGTGCTGAAGTTCTATAACAACCTGCGGGCGCAGATGGCGACGAAGGAGCCCAATGAGGCCCACCGCATCGTCGCTGAGCTCGAAGCGGACCACAATGTCTGCGTGGTCACGCAGAACGTCGACAACCTCCATGAGCGCGCCGGAAGCACCCGCGTGGTCCATCTCCACGGCGAGCTGACCAAGGTGCGCCCGGAAGACTGCTACACCGAGCGCGACGGCTATTCCCTGAAATACGTCCAGAACATAGGCTACCGGGCTGTGGAGCTGGGCGAGGTCGGCGGGCCCCGATCCAGGCAGCTGCGGCCGCACATCGTGTGGTTTGGGGAAGCGGTTCCGAACCTGGAGACGGCAGCCCGTCTGGTCAGCGTGGCCGACGTCCTGGTGATAGTTGGAACCTCACTGCAGGTCTATCCAGCCGCGAGCCTCTACCACTATGCGCCTGCCGGATGCCGCATCTTCCTTATAGATCCCGACAACAAGCTCGGCAGCCACATCCCCGGCGTGACCTTCATAAATGATGTCGCCACGGCCGGCATGCGCCGCTTCAAGGAAGATTTGCAGAATCTCTGAAAAAGATTTATATTTGCAGTCCCAAAAGCCACTTTAGCTCAGTCGGTAGAGCAGCGCATTCGTAACGCGCAGGTCGTCAGTTCGAGCCTGATGAGTGGCTCCAAAAATAACGGCGGAAGAAAATCCGCCGTTATTTTTTAAATAAACGTTAATGATGATATGATAGACGACATCCTTCGGAAGCGTCTGTCCGTAAGACCGTGGCTGCCATTGTGAACCATCCGCTGGTGCCATCCGATGTGGTAGTGCGCGGATTCATCATCGATTCAGTAACTGGTCAACTGACTGAGTGTCCAATGTAGGCAGGCGCGCAAACCTATTCTGCTGACACATAGCTATTTAAATAATCGAGGGGGTATCAAAACGACACCCCCTCGATTATTTAAATGCTTAATACTCAGCGCGTTGACTTTGCTCAAGCCACAACCGCCTGCGATAAGATCTATATGGCAGGATTATCAATTACTAAGCGTCCCGCCTTCCGGTCCGGTGGATAATGGTGATGAGCAGGCTGCCGAGGAGGCCGGCGCAGAGCGAGCCCATCAGGACGGCGATCTTGCCGGCGTTGCGGAGATGCTCCGTGGCTTCGGGAGCCAGGCCGCCGAAGGAGAGAGTGTCCACGAAGATGCTCATGGTGAAGCCGATGCCGCCGAGGCAAGCGACTGCGAAGAACATCTTCCAGTTGGCTTTTTCGGGCATTGCACCGATTTTCAGCTTGATGGCTATCCAACTGAACAGGGTGATTCCCACAGGCTTGCCGAGCAGCAGTCCGAGGAAGATGCCCATAGACACGCTTCCCAGCGCGGAATCGTAGGCGAACACGTTGAAGTACGACGGATCTGTGATTTCCACACCTGCGTTGGCAAGTGCGAAGACGGGCATAATGAGATAGTTCACCCAGGGGGTGAGGGCGTGCTCCACGCGGTAGTTCATGTCCATCGTGCCATGCGCAATCTGCTCCAGCTTGCGCAGGCAGTGCTTCTGCGGGCCGTTGGGGAAGGGTTCGTCGTCGAGGCCGTCGTAGGTGTCGAGCTTGGCTATGTAGCGGTTGCGCTTATGGATGTACTGGGATTTGTTGTACCTGGATGTGGCCGGAATGATGAAAGCCATCACGACTCCGGACATCGTGGCGTGGATGCCGCTGTAGTAGAACAGGGCCCAGACGATAATGGCGAAGAAGATATATGGGAACATATTCTTTTCGCCCAGTTTGCGCAGGAGGTATGTGAACGCTATCACCAGAAGCGCGATTCCCAGCAGCGGAAGATTGATGCTGCCGCCATAGAACAGCGCCACGACGAGAATGGCAATCAGGTCGTCCGCAATGGCCAGCGCCGTCAGGAACACTTTAAGCGAAATCGGCACCTTGTCTGTCAGCACCGACAGAATGCACACGGCGAAGGCTATGTCGGTGGCTGTCGGTATACCCCAGCCGCTTGCCGCAGCGGTGCCGTGATTCACGATGGTATAGATAACCGCCGGGACGATGACGCCGCCGAATGCGGCGATGACCGGCAGCATGGCTTTTTTTGCGGACGACAGTTCTCCGTGGGCCACCTCACGGCGTATCTCCAGTCCGACGGTGAAGAAGAAGATCACCATCAGGATATCGTTGATGAACTTCTCTATGGTCAGGTCCCTGGGGAAAAGCAGGTCAAGGCCGCCGTCGGCGCTTGACATGTGGATCTGGAGCCTTGTTTCCAGTATTTCGTGATAAAGTGTCCTAGTCCATGGAAGGTTGGCAAGGAGCATTGCCACAATAACGCAGGCGAGCAGCAGGACTCCCTGGAACCAGGGTTGCCTGCTCAGGCTGCGGCTGCGTTTGTTGAGGGCGATGACGTTCTTGTTCCAGGTGTAAATCGGAATCAGTTTCGCCATGACTTAATTTCTTTTGAACTTTTCCGCCAGTTTTTCCAGTTTGAACTGGTTCTCGAGTTTTTCGAACTGCTTCTTGGTGTCGAGGGTGAAGCTGCCCTGCTGAATCCAGGCGTAGTAGGAAGGCTCGGAGAAATAGACCTGCCTTGCTGTCTTGCCCTTGTGCTTGCCGAAATTGATCACGGGCTCGCCGGCATCGTTGTAGATAAGATGCCCGGAGAAGTCCACGTATTTACGGCCAACGAAAGAGGAAAGGCAGTCAATGTCGTTTTTCAACTGGCCGGGATAGCGGTCGAGCTGTGCTTTGAGGACTTCGTAGGTCGCCAGCGTGTCGGCTTCAGCGGTGTGGGCGTTCTCGAAATCTTCGCCGCCGCAGTAGAAACGGTAGGCTGCCCTGAGGTTGCGGGGCTCCATGACGTGGAAGATGTTCTGGACGTCCACCATTTTGGGCTGGTGGAGATCAACGCCCAGGTCTTTTCCGGCCACGGCCGCCCTTTCGAATTCTTCGGCCAGCATCGGGAGGTCGAATTTCTGGGAATTGAAGCCGGCCAGGTCGCTGTCGGCAATCCACGAAGCGATTTCGTCCGCCAGCTCGAAGAAAGTCGGGCAGTCCGTCAGCATGTCGTCGGTCACTCCGTTCACGGCGGAGGCTCCCGGCTCAATCGGGCGCTGGCAGGCGTTGATGTAATCCCAAGGCTTTATCTTCCAAGTCTTTATGCGCTGCTCTCCGCCAGGAAAGACCTTGACGAAACTGAGTTCTATGATAGAGTTTACAGCGATATCCAGCCCCGTGCTTTCTATGTCGAAGAACAGAAGGGGCCTCTGCAGGTTGAGTTCCATCTTTTTAAGAAATCATTATTGGCATCAGGATGCCGCAGATCTTTTCGCTGGCTGCCTCTTCCTCGGAAGGAATGATGAGGGCGGCCCTGCGGGCGTCCATGAATTTCATCACCAGTGTCTCGCAGGTCATGTTGCTGAGAATGTCCACGAGGAATGATGACTTGAATCCGATAGCAAGCTCTTCGCCGGCATAGTCGCATTCGAGCTTCTCATAGGCGGCAAGGGCGAAACCGAGGTCCTGGGCCGTGATTTCAAGCTGGCCGGGGGCGAGGGTGAACTTGACGTGGTTGGAAGCCTTGTTGGCGCACACGGACACGCGGCGCACGGTATTGAGGAGCTGCTGGCGGTCAATCCTCAGGACGTTGGAGTTGTTCTGGGGAATGACGTCGCGATATTTTGGATACTTGCCCACGATGAGACGGCAGACCATGAGGGTTGCACCGTAGGTGAACACTACATTGGCTGCATCAAACCTGACGGTCACGTCGCCTTCGCCCCTGTCGATGAGGGAACGGATCACGGCCGCCGGCTTCTTGTGGAGTATGAATGAGGACTTCTGGACGGCCTTGACATCGTCGGTGGTGTAGCAGATCAGCTTGTGGGAGTCGGAGGCCACGAGGGTGGTGCTGGCGGTGTCGATGTCGAAGAATATACCGTTCATCGCCGGGCGCATCTCGTCATCTGCGGTGGCATAGATGGTGCCGCCGATGCCGTCCGCAAGGGATTGAGCGGGGAATTCGACAGTCTCGGCGTCGTCGCCGACGGTCTTGATTTCCGGATAATCGGCTGCAGGGAAGAACGGGAGCGTCGAGTTACCGTTGTTCCAGATGCATTCGAAAGAGGCATCCGATTTGGTCTTGATGGTCAGCGGCTGGTCGGGGAGGGCTTTTAGAAGCTCTGCCAGCTGGCGGGCGGGAACGGCGATGCTGCCGCCTTCCTTAATGTCGACCTCAAGGGCCGTGCGAAGCGTGAGTTCCTGGTCTGAGGCAGTTATTTCCAACTTGCCGTCACCGAGGACGAAGAGGAAATTTTCCAGAATGGGGAGGGAAGTCTTGGCCGGAATCGCCTTGGAGACGTTCAGCACTCCTTTGAGCAGCTCTGCGCTTGAAACTATGAATTCCATATTCTAAATCCTTTGTTATAATTCGCACAAAAATAATAAAAAAATTCGGGACATTTGGCACACTCTTTGACTTTTTAAGGGACTCGGAAACAAAAATGAACAATTATATGGGAAAGAATTTCTTTACTGTGATTGCGTCAGTGCTGCTCAGCGGCCTGACTGCCTGGGGAATAGTCAAGGCTGCAACGCCCCAGCAGAACGAAATTGTGTACAACGAACAAGGAGAACCAACCACCGGCACTGTCAATTTGTCAGTGTCCGACTATCCTGACTTCACATACGCTGCCGAACATGCCGTCGAGGCCGTGGTCTACGTGAAAGTGACCGTCAAGTACCAGCAGCAATATATGATTGACCCGTTCTTTCGCTTCTTCTTCGGCGACGAGGGCCAGCCTCAGACACGAGAACAGGAGCGCCAGGGCAGCGGTTCGGGCGTCATCATCCGTCCCGACGGCTACATAGTGACCAACAACCACGTGGTCCAGAACGCCAGCAAGATAGAAGTCACCCTGAACAACAACAAGACTTATGAGGCAACCGTCATCGGCACCGACCCCGCCACCGACGTGGCCCTGATCAAGATCGACGCTGCCGGCTTGCCCACCCTCAAGTTCGCCGATTCCGACAAGCTCCGCCTCGGCGAGTGGGTGCTGGCCATAGGCTCCCCCCTGGGTGAGGAACTCCGTTCCACCATCACCGCCGGCATCGTGAGCGCCAAGGGCCGTTCGATGCCCAACTACAACGGCGAATTCAAGATTGAATCCTTCATCCAGACCGATGCTGCAGTCAATCCCGGCAACTCCGGCGGCGCGCTCGTGAACAAGGCCGGGGAGCTGGTGGGTATCAACACCGCAATCATCTCCACCACGGGATCTTACACCGGATATTCATTCGCCGTCCCTTCCAATATAGTCAGCAAGATTGTCGGCGACCTTATCGACTTCGGCTCAGTGAAGCGTGCCCTGCTCGGCGTGACTATGTCACCTGTCACGGAGAAGATGGCCAAGGACATGAAACTCAATTCGCTGGACGGCGTCTACATCAATGATGTCACCAAGGGCGGCGCAGCGGACAAGGCAGGCGTCAAGAAGGAAGACATCCTCGTCAAGGTGGATTCCACGTTGATCAAGACTCCTTCCGACCTGCAGGTTGTCGTCAACAAGTTCCATCCGGGCGACAAGGCTGTCCTTACGATCATCCGCGACGGAAAGGAGAAGGAATTTGAAGTACAGTTCCAGGGCACTTCCGAAGTCACCGGCACGGTCGCCGAAGACGGCAGCGTTGCCTTCTACGGCGCCCGCATCGGCCTCACTTCCAGAGGTGTCGAGATCCTTTCCGCGGGCAGCGGCAAGCTCGCACAGGCAGGCGGCGAAGACGGCTTCGTGATCCAGTTCGTCAATGACCAGAAGGTCAGCAAGCCCCAGGATGTCATCGACATAGCCAAGAAGGCCCGCCGCAGCATAGTCATCGAAGGTGTGACCTCCACCGGCCGCCAGGGCTACTTCGCCTTCGGCAAAGAAGAGTAAGTCGCGGGTCGGGCTATTGTGGCTCGGGTTGGCTATTGTGGCTCGAGCAAAGTTAACAGACTGAATATAAAGCATATAAGCAATCGAGGGGGTATCAAAACGACACCCCCTCGATTGCTTAAACAGCTATGTGTCAACTGAATAGGTTTGCAGGCCTGCTTTTTCAAGAGGGCTTAGCCATGAAACTTTCCCCGGGAAGAGTGAAACTTACCGGGGAATTTTCCGTATATATGGTACAAATAAAAAAATATGAGACAACTTAAGATCACCAAGTCCATCACCAACCGCGAAAGCGCTTCCCTTGACAAATACCTTCAGGAAATAGGCCGCGAGGAGCTCGTGAGCCCGGAAGAGGAAGTGGAGCTTGCGCAGCGCATACGTAAAGGCGACCAGGCCGCTCTTGAGAAGCTGACCCGCGCCAATCTCCGTTTCGTGGTCTCAGTGGCAAAACAGTACCAGAACCAGGGCCTCAGCCTGCCAGACCTCATCAATGAAGGCAATCTCGGCCTGATCAAGGCGGCCGAAAAGTTCGACGAGACCCGTGGCTTCAAATTCATCTCCTATGCCGTCTGGTGGATCCGCCAGAGCATACTGCAGGCCCTCGCCGAGCAGAGCCGCATAGTGCGCCTCCCGCTCAACCAGGTCGGCTCACTGAACAAGATCAACAAGGCCCTCGGCAAGTTCGAACAGGAGAATGAGCGTCAGCCGTCGGCTGAGGAACTCTCCGAGATGATAGATGTGCCCAAGGACAAGATTGCCGACACCCTCCGTGTTTCCGGCCGCCACGTCAGCGTGGATGATCCGTTCGTGGAAGGAGAAGACAACTCGCTGCTGGACGTGCTCCCCAACGACGACTCTCCGAGCGCAGACAAGGGCCTCACCAATGAGTCCCTTAGCACCGAAATCGAGCGTGCGCTCCAGATCCTGACTCCCCGCGAGAGGGAGATCATCAAGAGCTTCTTCGGCATAGGCTGCCAGGAAATGACCCTTGAGGAAATCGGCGAGAGGCTCGACCTCACCCGCGAGCGCGTGCGCCAGATAAAGGAAAAGGCCATCCGCAAACTCAAGAAACCCTCTGCCAGCAAACTCCTCAAATCATACCTTGGCTGATGACGACCGAACAATTCATTGCCGCCAAGGCAGTTGAGGCCGTGAAGGCGCTTTATGGCGCCGAGCTCGACCCGGGGATAATGCAGGTCCAGGTGACCCGCAAGGATTTTGAAGGCGACTACACCCTGGTGGTCTTCCCGCTCCTCCGCACCTCCCGTCAGGCTCCGGCCGCGACCGCGCAGGCGATAGGGGAGTGGATGACGGCCAACTGCCCGGAAATCAGCGGATTCAATGCCGTCCAGGGCTTCTTGAACATCAACCTCAGCAATGTCTGGTGGCGCGAGTCGCTGGAAGATGTGATCACGGATCCGTCATTCGGACAGCTCCCTTCGACCGGCAGGCGCGTGATGGTGGAGTTCTCGTCCCCCAACACCAACAAGCCTCTTCACCTCGGCCACATCCGCAACAATCTCCTCGGCTCCAGCGTGTCCGACCTTCTCAAGGCGGCGGGCGACGAAGTCATAAAGGCCACCCTGGTCAATGATCGCGGCGTCCACATTTGCAAGTCGATGTATGCCTGGGAGAAGCTTTTCGACGGAGCGACTCCCGAGAGCACCGGCATCAAGGGCGACCACCTCGTCGGCGACTGCTATGTGGCGTATGCCAAGTATGAGAAGGAGCACCCCGAAGCCATCGATGACGTCCACAGTATGCTTGTCAAATGGGAAGAGGGCGACAGCCATGTCCGCCAGCTCTGGGAGATGATGAACGGCTGGGTGTTCGACGGCTTCGAGCAGACCTACAAGGCCCTCGGCATCACCTTCGACCGCACCTATTATGAGCACGACACCTACCTGCTCGGCAAGGAGCTGGTCCAGAAGGGGCTCGACATGGGCGTCTTCGTCAAGGACCCGGACGGCTCCGTCTGGTGCGACCTGACCTCCGAAGGCCTCGACCGCAAGCTCCTGCTGCGCTCCGACGGCACCTCCGTCTACATGACCCAGGACCTCGGCACGGCAGAACGCCGCTTTGCGGAATATGACCTTGACTCCCACGTCTACGTGGTCGGCGACGAGCAGAACTACCACTTCCAGGTACTCAAGCTCGTGCTGAAGAAGCTCGGCTACGACTGGTCCGACCAGATATTCCACCTCAGCTACGGCATGGTGGAACTGCCCGAGGGCAAGATGAAGAGCCGCGAAGGCACCGTCGTGGACGCCGACGACCTCATCGAGAAGATGTACCAGGAAGCGAAGGCGACGAGCGAGGAGTCCGGCAAGCTCGAAGGCATAGCCGATGAAGAGAAGGAGCGCCTATTCCGCATGATAGGGCTCGGCGCGCTCAAGTACTTCATACTCAAGGTGGATCCCAAGAAGAAGATGCTCTTCAATCCCAAGGAATCCATCGACTTCAACGGCAACACCGGCCCCTTCATCCAGTACACCCACGCCCGTATCTGCAGCATACTCCGCAAGGCGGAGGAGGCAGGCGTCAAAGCCGCCCTGGCCCCGGAAGCCGTGCTCAGTCCAAAGGAGATACGCCTCGTCAAGCTGCTGGCGACCTACCCCCAGAAGGTGGCCGAAGCCGCCGCTGCCTACTCCCCGGCACTCATCGCCAATTTCGCCTACGACCTGGCGAAGGAGTTCAACCAGTATTACCACGAAACCCCCGTGCTCAAGGAGCCCGATCCCGTGCTGCTCTCGATGCGCCTCGCCCTGATCGGCACTCTCGCATCCACGCTTCGCAAGGCGATGGGTATCCTCGGCATAGAGCTTCCTGAACGGATGTGATTCCGGCCCAGGACTATATGTTCCCGACTTCCGTCAAGGAAGTCCAGTCTCTCGGATGGGACTACATCGACGTCATCTTCTTCACGGGCGACGCCTTTGTGGACCATCCGAGTTTCGGTACCGCCTGCATATCCCGCTGGCTTCAGAAGGCTGGCTACAGGGTTGCGGTGGTCCCCCAGCCCAACTGGCGTGACGATCTGCGGGACTTCCGCAAGCTGGGTGCCCCCCGCCTGTATTTCGCGGTCAACGCCGGTGCCATGGATTCCATGGTGAACCATTACACCGCGGCCAAGCGCCTACGCCACGACGACGCCTACACCCCCGAGGGCCGCGCCGGCCAGCGCCCCGACCGCGCCGTGACCGTCTACACTCGCATCCTCAAGCAGCTCTGGCCCGACGTCCCCGTGGTCATCGGCGGCGTCGAAGCCTCCCTGCGACGCCTGACCCACTACGACTACTGGGACAACCGCCTGATGCCATCCATCCTCGTCGACAGCGGCGCCGACTGGCTCTGCTACGGCATGGGCGAGACCCCCATGCTGCTTTTGACCCGCTCAATCGAGCGCGGCTGGAGCCGACGCCAGATCGAGCGGCTCCCGCAGCTGGCATTTTTCCGATCCGGAAAAATACCAACTACTATCCCCCTGCACCCCCAGGGGACGGGGGGCGTTCCCCCCGAAACCCCCTGCGTCGCTTCGCTCCATAACTCAAGAAAGAACGGCGGAGCGGAGCCTGCCAGCGCAGCGGATCCGTTCGTACTCCATTCATACGAAGAGTGCTGTAAGGATCAGCGGGCATTTGCGGAGAATTTCCATCATATAGAAATCTACGCCAACATGCTCCATCCCCCGGTGCTCATAGAGCCAGTCGGCAACGGCTACGTTCAGGTCAACCCCACCTGCGAGCCCTCCACCACCGAAGAAATGGACTCCTTCTGGGACCTCCCCTTCACCAAATTCCCGCACCCCCGCTACAAAGGCAAACGCATCCCCGCCTACGACATGATCAAAGACAGCATCATCACCCACCGGGGCTGCTTCGGCGGCTGCAACTTCTGCACTATAGCCGCCCACCAGGGCAAATTCATCCAGAGCCGCAGCGAGGAAAGCATACTGAAGGAAGTCCGCAAACTGGCCGCAATGCCCGAATTCCACGGCAACATCTCCGACGTCGGCGCCCCCACCGCAAACATGTACGGCATGACAGGCATGGACCGCAGCCGCTGCGAGAAGTGCCGCCGCAAATCCTGCCTGTACCCGGCTCCCTGCGTGAATCTGGACCGCTCCCACGAGCGGCTCCTGCGACTTTATGAGCGCATCGATTCCGTCAAGGGCGTACGCCACTCATACATAGGCAGCGGCATACGCTACGACCTCTTCCTGGACGAAAAAGGCTTCGTGGACAAGACTTCGTGCCCGTATCTGGAGACCGTAATGCTGAAGCACACATCAGGCCGTATGAAAGTGGCCCCGGAACACACGTCCGACAAGGTGCTCGGCTACATGGCCAAACCCTCGTTCCGGCTGTTCGAACGCCTGCGAAAAGAGTTCGACGGCATAAACCGCAGGAACGGAACCCACGTGGAACTCGTGCCGTATTTCATCTCATCCCACCCTGGCTGCACCCTGAAGGACATGCAGGACCTTGCCCACCATCCCGCCCTGAAAGGCATCTGGATGGACCAGGTCCAGGACTTCATGCCCACACCTATGACCACGTCTTCCGTGATGTTCTACACCGGCATTGACCCCCGCACCATGAAGCCCGTCTTCGTGGAACGCGATCCCGAGCGCAAGCGCCAGCAGAAATCCCAGTTCTTCCGCAAGAAATCCTAATCGATATATAGGGGTGCAGAGGGGATGATTGGGTATCATTTGCTGTTTGTGACGACTTTCAGGCCGTAGGCCTCGTCAGGGGGTGTCGGGGGGGAACGCCCCCCGTCCCCTGGGGGTGCAGGGGGATGGTAGGTACAGCCTGACCGCTGTCAGGCTGTACCTCAACAGAAAAAGCGGCTCTCGGCCGCTTTTTCTGTTGAGGTACCAGGATTCGAACCTGGGCAGACAGAACCAAAATCTGTAGTGCTACCATTACACCATACCTCAATTCCGGTGCAAAGATAGAAAATTATTTTGAGTTGACCGGAAAAAACGCTACTTTTATAGGTTGGAAACAAATAACAACAACATAAACTTATGGATACACAAAAAGTTATCGCACAAGCCCTCGAAGTCTCCGTCGCAACCAAGGCGCTGGAGTTCGGAGAGGACATCCTGGACCGTGTACCAGGCCTGTTCAACAAGTTTTTCCCTGGGCAGAAGGCCATAGTCTTCGCTGATAAGATCACGTGGAAAGTCGCCGGCGAGCGCGTCTTCTACGAACTGGCGAAGGCCGGCGTCCCCGCCACCACCTTCATCATCACCGACGACCGCTTCCACCCCGACTGGAAATACGTGGAGATGGTGGACAAGGTGATTGAAGACGAGAAGGGCATCCTGGTAGCCGTGGGCGCAGGCGTGATCAACGACCTCGCGAAGCTCGGCTCCTTCCGCCACAACCAGCAGTACATCTGCGTGGCCACAACCGCCTCCGTGGACGGCTACACTTCATCATCCGCCATCGTCAACGACGAGCGCGGCGCCAAGATAAACATCAAGTCCAACGCCCCCCTCGTGATCGTGGCCGATTCCAAGGTCCTCGGATCCGCTCCCTGGTTCCTGTCCGCCGCCGGCTATGCCGACCTCGCCGCAAAGGTGACTTCCGGAGCCGAATGGATGATCGCCGACCTCTTCGGCACCGAACCCATAGACCCGCCGAGCTGGCACATCACCCAGGACTCCCTGAAGGATATGCTGGACGACCCTGAAGGCGTCCGCAACGGCAAACCCGAAGCCATCGAGAAGCTCTTCCTCGGCCTCACCCTCGCCGGCATCGGCATGGAAGTGGCCGGTTCGAGCCGCCCCGCATCCTGCGCCGAGCACCTCTACGGTCACTACTGGGACATGACCCACCACACCAACAACGGCCGCCCCGTTTCCCACGGCTTCCAGGTCGCCATCGGTGAACTGACCCTCTGCGCCTTCTTCGACGCCCTCTTCGAAATGGACCTCAGCAAGCTCGACGTCGACAAGTGCGTCGAAGCCTGGCCGAGCCTCGAGGAAGAGCAGGAGCGCGCCTACAAGATCTACGCCGATTTCCCCGTCCCCACCCTCGGTTACGAAGAAATCACCAAGAAGTGGCAGCCCAAGGAGGAAGTCCGCGTGCAGCTGCAAAAGGTCAAGGACAACTGGCCCGAGCTCAAGAAGAAACTGCAGGCCCAGGTCTGGAGCTTCGAGAAGATGCGCGACATGTTCAAGCGCGCCGGGGCCCCGACCACTCCCGAAGAAATCGGAGCAACCCGTGCAGACCTACGCAAAATCACCGATTATGTGCAGCTTATGCGCTGGAGAATCAACCTCCTCGACCTTGCAAAGCGCGGCTGCTTCTACGATGAACTAATGGACAAAGTCTTCGGCAAGGGAGGTGTTTGGGAGATAAAGTAATGACACAGAATCCGATGATGAACATCATCGCGCTCCGCAGAGAGGGGGTGCCGGCCGGTATTCCCTCTTATTGCACCGCGAATGAAATAGTTATTGAAGGTGTGCTCGAGCAGGCGAAGCGTTTCGGCGACAGCGTGCTCATCGAAGCCACCAGCAACCAGGTCAACCAGTTCGGCGGCTACACCGGCATGAAACCGGCCGACTACCGCGACTACGTCTGGCGCATAGCCGACCGCATCGGCTTCGACCGCGCAAAGATAATCCTCGCAGGCGACCATCTCGGCCCGCAGCCCTTCCAGGGACAGCCGGAAGCCGAGGCGATGGAGAACGCCAAGGAGATGGTGCGCCAGTATGCAGCCGCAGGCTACACCAAGATCCACCTCGACACCAGCATGCGCGTGGCCGACGACGACCGCAACGCCCCCCTTAGCGACTTCACCATCGCCCGCCGCGGCGCCGAGCTGATGAGTGTCGCCGAGGATGCCTGGCAGGAACTCCATAAACAGAACCCTGACGCAGTCCACCCTGTGTTCATAATAGGCAGCGAAGTTCCCATCCCCGGCGGCGCGCAGGAGAAGGAAGAGATGCAGGTCACGGACCCGGACGCCTTCGCGGCAACCGTCAGCGCCTACAAGCAGGTCTTCGCCGGGCACGGCCTCGACGGACTCTGGAAATACGTCATCGCAGTGGTGGTGCAGCCGGGCGTGGAGTTCGGTGACGCCGACGTCCATTTCTACAACCGCAGCGACGCCAAAGCCCTCTGCGACAGGCTCAAAGTCTTCCCCGAACTGATGTTCGAAGGCCACTCCACCGACTACCAGACTCCGCAGGCCCTCAGGCAGATGGTCGAGGACGGCGTGGGCATACTCAAGGTCGGTCCCGCCCTCACCTTCGCCGCCCGTGAAGCCCTTTTCGCCCTCTGCCACATCGAGTCCGAACTCATAGACGACCCCTCAAAGCGCTCAAACTACATCGAAGTGGTCGAACAGGTGATGCTGGAGAATCCGAAAAACTGGCAGAAATATTACCACGGCACCCCCAAGGAGCAGGCTCTCAAGCGTGCCTACAGCTACTCCGACCGCAGCCGCTACTATATGCCTGACGCCCGCATCGAGGCCGCCATGGCGAAACTTTTCGCCAACCTGGAAGGCGCTGGCATACCCATGGGCCTGCTGCACCAGTACATGCCGCTGCAGTACATAGGAGTCAGGAACGGGAGGCTGCCTATGAACCCCCGTGCACTCGTCAAGGATGCTGTGAGGATAGTCTGCGAAGACTACAACTACGCCACCCGGCCGGACTACCGGACCGGCGACGTGCTCTTGTAGCGGGCAGCCTATTTGAATCGACTTATAATTCTTTCAAGCTCTTCCTTCTCCACGGAACGTAAGAGCAGTTTTATCATAACCTCAGGAATATCGCACAGCCTTGAATGGATAAGTCCGTCCACGCTGTCGTTGAAGTCGGGATCCACGTTGAAGCACACGAACCGGGCGCCCCAGCTCACATAGGCGCGCATCAGCGGAGGAAGCCGCCAGGCGCCGCCGGACATGTTTGACAGCAGCTTGTCAAGGGCATCGGCATTGCCAACGGATGCGAGCAGAGCATCGGGATCCACCCTGAGGTAATTCTCCTTCAGAGGGTGCACGGGCTCAGCGTAACGGTCTTTCTCCGGAGCCCGGTAGTTTTGCATGAAGAACCTGACTATCAGGCTCTTGTACAGATCGGGATAGCTTGAACTGAGGCTGACGGGGCCTATCAGGTACTTAATCTCCGGGAACTTGAGCAAAGTGTAAATGATGCCGGTCAGCAGGAGGCGGAGAGGGAGAAACTCACACTGATACTTTTCCACCACGAAACTGCGTCCCAGTTCAACCGTCTCGCGCAGCATGTCATCGTATCCCGGCTTGAACTTGAAAAGGGATGTGGTGTAAAAGCCTGAAACGCCGCAGGGCATGGCCATGATTTCGCTTCCAACGCCAATGCGATAGGCACCGGCTATGCAGTTATCGGCGACATGCCAGAGGATGAGGTGGTGGTAGTATTTGTCGTACTCGTCGGTGTCGAAGGCCTTTCCGGTGCCTTCCCCGACGGCCCTGAATGTCTTTTCGCGAAGCCGCGCCAGTTCCGCCATGATCACGGGAATGTCGGCGCTGCCGGTTAGATAACACCTGTAGCCCGCATTTTCAAACAGCATGCGGTCAGAAATCCTTTCGATTTCGGCACGGACGGTTTCAGGGTCGGTCTCCGGTGCCAGCGGCTCCGCGTGCTCAAGGCCCTTGTGAGCAGGGGCCTCCCTGCATTCGGATTCAAGTGCATAGCAGCGGCTGCGCAGGTATTTGCCATAAGCATCCAGCTCCATATTCTCAGTCTCTGCCGGCAGGATTGGACGGCCTATGCGCACCTTCACGCAGGTGCCTTTCTTATTGAACAGTTCATGGATAAGGCGTACCGTACGCAGACGCGGATGTATGAGGCCCAGGAGGTGGAAGACCTTGGAGTTGCCGCCGTCAAAGTAGATAGGAATCACGGGCATGCCGGAACGGCGGATAAGCTTGATTATGTTGTCAGCCCATGGCCTGTCTTCAACTATGCAACCCTTGCCGGACGCCGTGCGGTCCTTTTTCTTCTGCCAGGTGGCGACTTCTCCGGCAGGGAAAAGGCCGAGGGGCCCGTCTTCGGAAAGGTGGTTCAGGGCCTGGCGTATGCCCTTGATGCTCCGTGCACCTCCGGCGCTGAAGTTGTCCACAGCAAGGAAACTGTCCCTCAAGCTTGGGATAAGCGACAGTATAAATGTAGTCAGTATCTTGTAGTCCGGCCTTCTGGAACCGATTACGTGGCTGAGTATCAGGCCGTCGACACTTCCGTATGAATGGTTGGAAATGGTTATGAATCCACCTTCGGCAGGGATATTCGCAAGTTGCTCCTCAGGCAGTTCCCATGTCACTCCGCTTTCATTCAGCACATGGAGGGAGAACTCCGGACCGAAGGAATCACGATACTTGTTCTGGACACGGTTAGCCTCATCGATCCTTAATATCTTTCCGACAGTTTTCGCAATCAGCCTCCCGAAAGGACCTTTGATACCGATGTACTTCTGGAGTTCATCCACCGTCAGGATAGTCGTCTGTGTTTCCATAAAACAAGATTAAGCCAATCGTAGAAAATGCTATACGAGAAAAGGAAATAAACCAGCAGGCCCGCAGCCACCAGAGGCGGCAGGAAGCAGAAGCCCAGCACGGCCCAGAGAATCAGCACCAGGGGCGCCAAGAAAAGCTTGCAGAGAAAACGCACGGAGTTGCTGAATGCTTTGTCCTTCAGCTTGCGCCAGCAGATAAGCTCGGCTGTAAGCCACATCGGAAGGGTCAGGGCCGCTGCGGCGATAAATAACGGCAAGGTTATGACTGCCAACGGAATACGCCACCACGGTTTGGGCGGGATGGGCATGGTCTCGTCCAGTCGCTTTTCATAGTTCTCGTCCTCCGGGATATAGTTGATAAGGCCTGCTATACGTTCCCAAAGGATGTCGCTGAACGCTCCGTACTGGTCGGACTTCAACTCGTCCTTATGGGCGGCCATGAATTCATTGACGTCTATCGGCTCGCCGAAACGCATCTTGCAGCGCCCCCTGAAAGTCAGGAAATCGCTGTATTCCAGGCCGACGGGCACGACGCAGGTAGGCTGGGTCAGGGCATTCTTGAAAGCAAGGCGCTGCGTTCCCTTGCGAATGGGACGCAGGGTGTGCTTCATCTTGTGCCCGCCTTCCGGGAAAAGGCAGAAAGGTGTGCCGTCCTTGAGTACATCAAGGATAATGGGAAAAACCTCAAGGTTCTTCTCAATGCTGCTTCTGCCGTCGCGTTCGCGCGCAAGAGGAACTATATACAGGGCATGCAGGAGTTTTGCCGCCAGAGGTTTATTGAAAATATCCGCTCTGGCTCCGAAGAGCACGGGCTTCCCGGGGAAATGCTGAAGAAGCACGAGCGGATCCAGCAGCGTATTGGTGTGGTTGGGGGCGAAAATCACGGCACGTCCGTCGTCAGGCACGCTTCCTTCGACATCGATGCGCGAAAAACTGCTGCGCGCAGTGCAATCCACATACGGCCGCAGAATATAATAAAAACGGTTTTTGCCCCAGTATTTAGACATACAGGTATTAGGTTTAGCTTTCAAATTTAGCAAAAACTTTCTTATATTGCGAAAAATAATGTTGGTTATGAATAAGTACATCCTGCCGGCCGTCCTGGCCGTCCTGGCTTTTTCCGGTGTGTGCTCAGCCCGTGAAGAGGCCCGTCTGCTCCGTTTCCCCGCAACTAACGGCAGCGAAATCGTTTTTTCTTATGCCGGTGACCTATGGACCGTTGCCGCAACAGGCGGTGAGGCCAGGCGCCTCACTTCGCACGTGGGCTATGAGGCCTTTGCCCGCTATTCCCCTGACGGAAAGCAGATTGCGTTCACCGGAGAGTACGACGGCAACCGTGAGGTATATCTCATCCCCGCCGAAGGGGGAGAGCCCGTACGCCTCACCTGGACCGCCACCAACAGCCGCGACGACATGGGCGACCGCATGGGCCCGAACAACATAGTGATGAACTGGACCCCGGACGGCAAGAGTATAGTGTACCGCAACCGTATCAGCGACGGATTCGCCGCCAAGCTGTACAAGATATCCCCCTCAGGCGGCATGCCCGAGGAAATCCCCCTGCCGGAGGGCGGCTTCTGCAACTGGTCTCCCGACGGAAAAAAGCTTGCCTACAACCGCGTGATGCGTGAATTCCGCACCTGGAAGTACTACCGCGGCGGCATGGCCGACGACATCTGGATCTGGGACACTAAGGCGAAAAAGGTGTCCAACATCACCGGCAACGACGCCCAGGACATCTTCCCCATGTGGATAGGAAAGGAGATTTTCTTCATCTCCGACAGGGATATGATAATGAACCTGTTCTGCTACGACACGAAGAGCGGCCAGACCACCAAGGTGACCGATTTCAAGGAATATGACATCAAGTTCCCCAGCACCGACGGCAAGACCATCGTATTCGAGAACGGGGGCTGGATATACCGCTTCGACCCTAAAGACCGCAGTTGCGTCAAGGTGCCCGTGACCCTTGCCGGCGACAACCTCCAGGCCCGCACCGAACGGCGTGCGGTCGGCAAGCGCATCAGCGGCGCAGCCCTCTCTCCCGACGGCACCAGGATGGTAGCGACAGCCCGCGGCGAAGTATTCGACATCCCTGTGGGTAAGGGTGTTACGCGCAACATAAGCCGCAGCCCCGGCTCCAACGACCGCAGCGCCGACTGGAGCCCCGACGGCAAGTACATAGCCTGGATTGGCGATGCCACCGGTGAGACCGAAATCTACTTCTACGACGTTGCGGCCGGCGGCGAAGCCAGGCAGCTGACATCCGGTTCCGACACCTACATCCGTAACCTCCGCTGGGCCCCCGACGGCAAGTCCATCTTCTACGGCGACCGCAAGAACCGCGTCGTGGAGGTGCAGCTTGCAACCGGCGAGAAGCGCACCATACTCCAGAACCCCGAATCTGAATTCTACACCGTCAACTTCTCGCCCGACGGCAAATGGCTCACATACACCCGCCCGGCGAAGAATGAAATGGACGTGGTCTATGTCTACGAACTCGCCACCGGCAAGGAGTACCCCGTCACCGAGCGCTGGTACAACAGCGGCAGCCCGGTCTTCTCCGAAGACGGCAAGTACCTGATCTTCAGTTCCGACCGCGACATCAACCCGCAGTACAACAGGGTCGAATGGAACTTCACCCTCGGCAACATGAGCGCGGCCTACATAGCCCTGCTCGACCCGGCAACCCCGTCGCCCCTGCTGCCGAAAGACGGCGAGGACGTCAAGCCTGAAAAGCCCCGGAAACCTGCCCCCAAGGCTGAAGAAGGCAAGGACTCCGGCAAGAACGACAAGTCCGACAAGGGCAAGAAGGACGATGAAGCCCCGGCCAAACCCAAGGTCAACGTCAAGATCGTTCCCGACGGCATCTTTGCCCGCATAGTTAAACTGCCGTTCAGCGGCCGCAATTTCTATTCCGACGGCAAGAAGATATGGTACTCAGGCAGGGGCGGCACCCGTGTCTTCGACCTTGAGAAGCAGACCGACGAAGAATGCTCAAAAGGCATGTTCAGCTACCGTCCCGGCGACAAGAAGGCTCTCCTTCGCGAGGGCGGCAAGCTGTCCGTGGCCAAGATTGGCGACAAGATGCGCGGCGAGCCAATATCCACCGACGACTGCATTGCCATAATCGACTACGCCGAGGAGTGGCCGCAGATCTTCGACGAAGTCTGGAGGGCGTTCCGCGATGGATTCTACGTTGAGAACATGCACGGCCGTGACTGGAAGGCCATCAAGGACAAGTACTCAGTCCTGCTGCCCTATGTCCGTACCCGCCTGGACCTCAACTACGTAATCGGTGAAATGATTTCCGAGATGGGATGCGGTCACGCATATGTCTCTCCCGGCGAGTATCCTAAGCCCGCCCGCGTCGATATGGGCCTGCTCGGAGCGGAAATCTCCCGGGACAAGAGCGGTTTCTTCAAGATTGACCGCATACTGGAAGGCGCTCCCTACAGCGAAAAACTGCGTTCTCCTCTCGGCGAGCAGGGGCTCGGAGTCAAGGCCGGCGAATATATCACGGCGGTCGACGGCGTGAGCGTCAAGGGCGTGGACAACATCTACAGCCTGCTTGTCGGCAAGGCCGGCGTACTCACCGAACTGACCGTTTTCGGCAAAGCTGCGGACGGCGGCAGGAAAGTGGTGGTGAAGCCTATCGCCGATGAATATCCTCTCTACCATTATGAGTGGGTGCAGAAGAACATCAAGACCGTCGATGAGCTGTCCGGCGGCAAGGTCGGCTATATCTATATTCCCGATATGGGGCCTGAGGGCCTGAGTGAATTCGCGCGCTACTATTATCCTCAGGTGGATAAGGAGGCGCTCATCATCGACGACCGCGCCAACGGCGGCGGCAACGTGTCTCCTATGCTTATTGAAAGGCTCAAGAGGGAGGTCTACCGCATGACGATGAGCCGTACATCCACGATGACCGGCACCGTCCCCGACGCCACCCACACCGGCCCCAAGGTGCTGCTGATCAACAAGTATTCGGCTTCCGACGGAGACCTGTTCCCGTGGAGTTTCAAGGCTAACAAGCTGGGTACCGTGATTGGTACTCGCACCTGGGGCGGCATCGTGGGAATCAGCGGACCGCTGCCGTATATGGACGGCACCGACGTGCGTGTGCCTTTCTTCACTAACTACGACAGGGCGACCGGCCAGTGGATTGTGGAGAACCATGGGGTGGATCCGGATATCGTGGTGGATAATGATCCGCAGAAGGAGTATGCAGGAACGGATGAGCAGTTGCTGAAGGCAATTGAGGTGGCTCTCGAGCAGCTCAAGGACCGCGTCCCCCTGCCTCCCGTTCCCGCTCCCCGTACCTTCGAAGACCTTGGTTTGCCTCAACTACCATAGACAACTTTTTAGTATATTAGCGGAGTGAAAAGAATTGTCTTGGTTTTGTCTGTGTTGCTGATGCTGTGCGGGTGCGGCAGGGGGGTGGATTATGTGGAGTGGCTGTATGAGGCTATGCCGTTGCCGGACAGTTTGATGTATCCGAGGGAGTTCTGGGAGGCGAATGTGGCGAAGACGCTGGAGGTGCGGGAGAAGATGGGGTGGAAAGTTCCGGAGAGGGAGTTCAGGCATTTCGTGCTGCCGCTGAGGGTGAATAATGAGAGTCTGGATGATTTCCGGACGGTTTATTCCGATACTTTGTGCTCCCGCGTGAAGGGTATGGACATCACGCAGGCGGCGCTGGAAATCAACCACTGGTGCCACGAGCAGGCGTGCTACGAGCCGGCGGATGCGCGTACGAGCGCTCCTATGGCAACGGTGCGCAGGGGGGTGGGACGCTGTGGGGAGGAGTCGGTGCTTACGGTTGCGGCGCTTCGTGCTGCAGGTATACCGGCGCGCCAGGTCTACACCCCCCGCTGGGCCCACACCGACGACAACCACGCCTGGGTGGAGGTTTATACCGACGGCAAATGGCATTTCATGGGTGCCTGCGAGCCCGCTCCTACCCTGGACAACGCGTGGTTCAACGCCCCCGTGTCCCGGGCCCTGCTGCTCCACACCAAGGTCTACGGCGACTACAGGGGCCCGGAGGACGTGATTCAGCGCACTCCCTGCTACACCGAAATAAACGTTATCCGCAATTACGTTCCCGCCCGGCGCACGGTCGTGACGGTGCTGGACGGCGACGTCCCTGCCGAAGGCGCGCGGGTGGAATTCAAGATCTACAATTACGCTGAATTCTTCACGGTTGCGACCTGCACGACAGGCCCGGACGGCAAAGCGGCCCTCGACACCGGCCTCGGCGACATGCTGGTGTGGGTAGCCAAAGACGACCGTTTCGGATTCACGAAAGCCGACGCGGAAAACGTCACTGTGCAGCTTGACCACAGCCTAGGCGAGCGCTTCAGCGCCGATGTCGACATAGTGCCCCCGCCCGAGAATCCCATCCCTTCCGGCTCGACTCCGGAACTCGAAGAGGCCAACAGAATAAGACTTGCCGAAGAGGACGCCATACGAAATGCACACGATCACGGTAATCCGGATGCCGATGCGTTCCTCGCCGCCCACGGCGCCACCGGGCAGCGTCTGCTGGACATGCTCCCGGTCAAGGATCGCGGAGACGTTACCCTGGACGTGCTGGAAGATGCCCTGCTGGTTGAAGACACGGGCAGCGACGTGCTCTCACCCCGCGTGGAAATCGAGCCCCTGAGGCCATTCCGCAGGGAGGTGCTGGCATCCGGCATTTCCGCGCGGCTCCGCTCTCCTGAAGAAGTGGCCCGGTGGGTACGGGACAGCATACGCCTTGTCGAAAACCGCAACCCGCATAGGCTCCGCATAGCTCCGATCGCCGTCTGGCGTTCCCGCATAGCCGACGCCAAAGCCCGCGATATCTTCTTTGTGGCCCTCTGCCGGACGCTGGGATTTCCTTCCCGGATCGATCCCGTGACCGGCAAAGTCCAGTATGACCAAAAGGATTTGTGGGTGGACGTCAGCAAGGACGATAAAGTGTCCGCTCCGTCAGACAAGGGCAATATTATACCCCGGCTTGATTCCGATGCATCGGTCCGCAATCCCGAATATTACAGGAATTTCACCTTGTCCAGGATTGACGCCGGAGGTGAATCCCTGCTGGAATACCCTGAGGGCTGGGGCCTGAAGCGAGACTGCACGGAGATTCTTATCTGCGATGCAGGATACTATCTCCTGACCACCGGCACGCGCCTGCAGGACGGCAGCGTGAGGGCCAGGCTGGAGTTCTTTGAGCTGCCCGGCGGAAATCAGTCCGTCGATGTGCCCGTCTCTTTGAGAAAGCCGGAAGGGGAGCTGTCCGTGATAGGAAATTTCGATGCTGAAAGCCTTCTGAAGGTCACCGGGCGGGGTTCATTCCTGCTCTGTATACTCGGCAGCAACGGGGATGAGCCCACCAACCACGCCCTGCGTGAACTTTCATCGGCAGCGGACAAGATCAACGCCTGGGGACGTCCCGTGGTCCTGATGTCGCCCGCCGATGTTTCAGCACTTGCCGGGAAACTGGACGCCGCAGTCGTCAGTTCCGGAGTTGACGGCGATTTGCTGCAGTCTTTTGCCGCGACCGGCACGCCAGGCACGACACTGCCTGTCATAGCCCTTTGTGACAGTTTCGGACGCATATTCTATATTACAAAAGGCTACAATACATCTCTTGCAAGCGATCTGGAGGGAATTCTAAGATGAAGAAAAGCTTGGTACTGTTATTTGTCCTTGCCTGGACGGCCTGCCTGGCAGCCCCGCCCGAGGGCTATTTCTACACCAGAGCCGGCTCAACCCTGCACTATCTTCGCCATGACCCGGAGACGAATTCTCTAAGCTGGACCCACGACGCCATGATTTGCGGTAACAAGACTCTTGACGATGGTTCCCTTGAAGTGGATTTCAGGACGACCATCATCTCCGGCAAGATGAAGTCCCCGCTCAAAAGTTCGGTGACTACAAACGTGACCATCCGTCCCGACGGCACCGTCGAACTGGATGTTGCTCACGCGGCGGTAGTGGCGGCAAAGCAGCGTTTCTCGGCATTCAATTTCACTTCCAGCGGCGGCACGTCCTTGCTGCCGTCCACCCTGAAGCCGGGGGACAAACTGGACGAAATCCACGCAGTGGTGGCCTGGAGCGGCATTAAATACACACTGGACTACACCGAACGGCAGGTTTTGCGGCGTGAGACCGTAACCGTGCCCGCCGGCACTTTCGACTGCATAGTCGTCCAGGAACACAAAGTGGAAAAGGCTCCTCTGATGAAACGGGACCGTATCACGATCACCTGGTATGCCCTGGGCTACGGCATGGTCCGCCACGACACATTCTTCACCAACGGCGACATAGAAACCACCGAACAACTGATATCAATCAACTAGGCCTTTCTTCTTCGAAGATGGTGTCGAAGAGGGAGCGGAGAAGGCGTTCGTCCCGTATGATGGAGCGGAGGCGGGCGAGAGGCTCCTCGTTGGGGGAGCCTGGAATCAGAAGATGCAGGTAGCCGCCTTCAGCGTACTTTTCATGCAGGTGGTCGAGGGTGCGCTGCCAATGACCTTCCTTGTCCAGTTCAGGGTAGTTTGACAGGCCGAACTGGACCGTTCTGCGGATAATTGTCTCGGGTACTATCATCCTGTCGGCCTCGGCAACCAGGGCTCCGTAGATGCTGCGCGGCGGGGTGGATGCTGATGCCCGGTGGTCTTCGGCGGCCTGCGCGATAGTTTCGATCTGCTCCTCCGTGAACCAGTCCCGGAGCCGCTTGTCGGCCCGGATAATCTTTCCGCTTTCAAGATGGTGGGTCTTGCGGTCGACTGCCAGGCCAAGGTCGTGGCAGGCAGCCGCCACATATAGCATATCTTCGTCTATATCGTACGCTTTACCCATTGCCAGGGCCCTGGAAACTACGGCGCGGGCATGGTCCTCCCTGTGCGCCTTGTCGAAAGCCGCGTAACGGGGGATGATCTCCGATTCAATATAATCTTCGAGCGGGCGGTTCATCTGAAACATCACGGCTCACGGAAAATGACCTCGAGGCCGTCTTCGGCGGCTCTCAGCGGATCCGGCAGTCCGGCATTGACATCCTTGGGATGAAGGCTGGTGGCCATGTGGGTGAGGTATACTTTCTGCCCGGCGGGCATGTGGAGGCGGTCTGTCTTGAGCAGCACGCGGACGGTGTTGGCCACCGTGGATGTGCTGGAATGACAGTAGAGCCGGTAGTCGTCAGGGTCGGCCATTGTGGCCTCCATGATGAGGGCGGTGATTCCGTAGGCTTCGCGGTGGGCGTCAATTCCGGCAAGGCGGGCCGACTTCCCGGGGATGCCGCTGGTGTCGGTGGCGTAGAGCAGGCGGATTCCTCCCTTGTCCAGCAGGTAGATCTGTGACTCCTCCATCGCGTTGTCGGTGGGATGGTTGGCAAGCAGCGGGGTCACGGCCACGTCGCCTACAATCACAGGTGAACCGACATACGTAGGTATGATTGCCGGCATGTCTGCCCCAGCTTCCTTCGCGGCTTCGCGGTAGGCCTTCACGGCGATGTCGTACCAGCTGTGGTTGAGGTACACCCTCTTGACGCCGATTTTCAGCGCCGCTGACGGCTGGAAGTGGTCACGGTGGGAGTGGGTATAGAATATGGTGTCGATGCGCGCTCCTGCGGGCAGCATGTCGAGGGAATCGTCGGTGAAGTCGATGAGGAAGATGCCGTCAACCAGGATGCTGCTGTGCCGGCGGCCCTTGCCCGATCGCCCTTTCCCGCCGGCAGCTCCCGTGCCGAGGAACTTGATTTTCAGGGTGTTGTCTTTGGCCCCAGGAGAGTTGCCGGCAAGTGCCGAAGCCGGTCCGGCGGAAGCCAGCGTGGGTGCAGCCGCGGCTGCGATTGCAAGCCCGGTGGCGCCCTTTATGAAGTCTCTACGTTTCATGATTATCGTTTTTCCTTAAAAAAGTCCACCACAAGGCGGCCGCAGTCTTCTGCGAGCACGCCGGCGGTGACTTCAGTCTTGGGATGCAGGAGGGAAGGAGAGTAGAGAGAATAGCCCCGCTTGGGGTCGCAGGCGCCGTAGACTATTCGGCCCACTTGGGCCCAGCAAAGGGCGGCGGCGCACATGGGGCACGGCTCCACGGTCACATATAAAGTGCAGTCCTGCAGGTACTTGCCTCCCATTGCTTCGGTGGCGGCCGTCAGGGCAATCATTTCGGCATGGGCTGTCGGGTCGTGGAGCATCTCCGTCATGTTGTGCCCCCTGGCGATGACGCGCCCGCGCGCCACCACCACCGCCCCGATGGGTACCTCGCTCTCGCTCCGGGCGGCTTCAGCCTCCCGCAGCGCTTCCCTCATGAAGGTTTCGTCCTGATTCATGGTAGCAGGTAACTTAGTAAGATTCTGGAGCGTAGCGACTCAGGGGGTTTCGGGGGGAACGCCCCCCGTCCCTTGGGGGTGCAGGGGGATAATAGGGTGCTGCGTAGCAGCAGCTCCCTGGCTGAATGGCATCAATAGATGACATTCAGCCAGGGAGCGTTCTTTTCCAGCCAGGGCTTCATGGTGAACGGAATGTCCGTGCACATTGCATCCGAGCCGAGGTAGGCGGCCAGCATGAAGTCTTCAATCTTGTGGGTGGGCCACAGGCTCACTATCATTCCTTCCTTGTGGGCCTTTTCCACCATCTTGCGGGTGGTGCCTTCGGTCTTGCATCCCATCACCCAGATATCTTCCTTCTTGCAGGTCTCGATAGTCTCGTCGGTGACGCCTTTCGAGAAGATAATCAGCAGGTTGGACTCGGGTCCCTTGGTCTTGAGATCGGGGTGGGCCTGCTTGAGGTAACGGAGGCCGCGCAGGTCGGAGGAGGTGAAGCGGAGCAGGGAGTTCTTGGTGCGGATGGACATCGCTGCCTGATACACGCGCTCGGCCACTTCTTCGACCAGCTCCTGGGGATACAGCTCGACCGGCTTGGTCTTGAGCTCGAATTCGACGTAGAGGTTGTCCTTGTCCTGCAGGAATTCGATGAAGTCGTCGAACTTCATGAGCTTGTTGCCCTGCTTGGTGCGGAGCTGTTCTATTTCGGCGGAAGTCTTGTGCTCGAAGATGCCGGTGCCGTTGGTGGTACGCTCCAGGGTGTGGTCGTGGGTGAGGTAAAGAACACCGTCAGCAGTCCTGCGGATATCGGTCTCGAAACCGGTGTAGCCGGCGTCCCAGCTGTCCTGGAAGGCTACTGCCGTGTTTTCGTCTCTTTCGAGGCGGCCGCCCCTGTGTGAGAATGCCCGGATGGTCTGGGTCTGGGCGAATGCGCCTGCGGCGAGGCAGAGCGCGAAAGTGATAGCGAGAATTCTCTTCATAATGTTCCAAATATAACCAAGAAGTTTGAAACTTTCAAAAAAAATACCATATTTGTGTTTCAATATGAAACTTTTTCTCATCGACGGCCACGCGCTCGTTTTTAAGATGTATTATGCCTTCCTGGGGCGCCCCATGGTCAATTCCAAGGGGGTTGACACATCAATCCTGTTCGGTTTTACGAAGTATCTGCTGGAGCTGGTGGACCGCGAAAAGCCCACGCACCTTGCAGTGAGTTTCGACCCGCCGGGAGGAACTTTCCGAAATAAGCTGTATCCGGAGTACAAGGCCAACCGTGCCGAAACTCCCCAGCTGATCATCGACGCCCTCGAGCCCCTGACCGCTATAGTCAAGGCCCTGGACATCCCCGTGCTGATGATTCCCGGCTTCGAGGCCGACGACGTGATAGGCTCCATGGCTGTCCGCAGCGCCGCCGAAGGTCTTGACGTGTACATGGTTACGCACGACAAGGACTACGGCCAGCTGGTAGCTCCGCATATCTACCAGTACAAGCCGGGCAAGTCCGGCACCGACAACGAAGTGCTTGGAGAGGCGGACATCTGCGGCAAGTGGGGGATAGACACCACCAGGCAGGTCATCGACATACTGACCATCTGCGGCGACTCTTCCGACAACGTGCCCGGAGTGCAGGGCGTAGGCCCCGTCGGCGCATCCAAGCTGCTGAAGAAATACGGCTCCGTGGATGCCGTTTATGAACACCTGGACGAACTGACTCCGCGCCAGCGTGAGCTCTTCGAAGCCGCCCGCGACCACATTGCTCTCTCCCGCGAACTGGTGACCATCAAGACCGACATCCCCCTGGAGGCGACTGCGGCCGACATGGTGCTCGACCTCGCCTGGACCCCTGAGGTCGAAGCCATCTTCAAGCTCTATGAATTCCCGTCGCTGATACGCCTTGTGCGCAAGATTTCCGAAGAAATCGGCAGCGCCGGCAGGGCGGCCGCTCCCGTGGCAAAGGCGCAGGCAGTTGAGGTGAAACAGGTAAAACCTGCCGACATCACGGACCGCAGGGTGGCCATCCATCTTTGCGACGGACTTCTGTATGTCGCTGACACACACGGAGTCGCCTCCGCCGAGCCCGCCGTTTTCCGGGAACTGCTGGCAGACCCCGCCCGCACGAAAGCCGGCATAGGCCTCAAGGAGCAGATGGAGGAGCTCAACCTGCTCGGCCTGCCGCTCAAGGGCCGCTTGGAAGACATCGAGCTCCTGCATTATCTGCTCAATCCCGAGCGCAGCCACAAACTCGACGCCCTCGCCTCGTCCATACTCGGAGTTGAAATCTCCGGCCAGGAAGAATTGGCCCAGGGCTCGCTGTTTGACGACGGCGAATCCGGCCCCGACCGCTTCCTGGAGGCATCCGTGCTCCTGCCCATCGCAGACGCGCTGCTTGCCGAAATGGACCGCACCGACCCCAGGCTGCGCGAACTCTACGACCACATCGAAGAGCCTCTCGCCGGCGTGCTCGCCCGAATGGAACTGACCGGCGTCAAGGTGGACTTGAAGGTCCTGCAGGACTTCGCCGACGGCCTGCGCGTGCAGGTTGATGCAAAAGAGGCTAAAGTCCGTGAACTGGCCGGCGAACCTTCGCTTAACGTCAATTCACCCAAGCAGATAGGCGAAGTGCTGTTCGAGAAGCTGAAACTCGATCCCAAGGCAAAAAAGCCGAAGAAGGGCAACTGGCCCACCGACGAAAAGACGCTCCAGGACCTCTCCGGCCGCAGTCCCATCATCGAGGCCATACTCGACTACCGCGGACTGAAGAAACTGCTCGGCACATATATAGAGCCGTTCCCTTCATATGTCAGCCCCCGCGACGGCCGCGTCCACACCACTTTCAACCAGGCCCTGACCGCCACCGGCCGCCTGTCGAGCTCCAACCCCAACCTGCAGAACATCCCCATCCGCACCGAACAGGGCCGCGAGATCCGCAAGGCCTTCGTGCCGGAAGACCCGGGCTCCGTGATAATGAGCGCCGACTATTCCCAGATTGAGCTTCGTATCATGGCGCACCTGAGCGGCGACGAGCACCTCTGCGCCGCATTCCGGGAGGGGATAGACATCCACGCCGCCACGGCAGCCAAGATCTTCCGCATCCCGGTGAAAGATGTCTCCGCCGACGAACGCCGCATAGCCAAGACCGCCAACTTCGGCATAATGTACGGCATCTCCGCTTTCGGGCTCAGCCAGAACCTTGGCTGCTCACGCTCGGAGGCCGCAAAACTCATTGAAGACTACTTCGCGTCCTTCCCCAGCATACGCGGATGGATAGACGCGACCCTCGCCTCGGCTCGTGCCAACGGCTACGTCGAAACCCTGATGGGCCGACGCCGCTACGTGACCGACATCAACAGCGGCAACGGCACCGTGCGCTCATTTGCCGAACGCAACGCCGTCAACGCCCCTATTCAGGGCACCAGCGCCGACATCATCAAGCTGGCGATGGTGGCCGTGGACAGGCGCCTGCAGGGGATGCGCTCCCGCATGGTGCTGCAGATCCACGACGAACTCCTGCTGGAGGTGCCCTCCGATGAAATCGAGGCTGCGGCCGCCATCGTGCGCGAAGAAATGCAGGGCGTCATTTCCCTGAACGTTCCACTCACAGTCGAATGCAATTATGGCTCAAACTGGCTCGAAGCCCATTGATGAACTGGTCCGCCGGGCGATAATAGGCGACGGCACGGCGTTCACGGCCCTCTGGGACGCGAACATAGACTCCATACGCTCCTACCTGCGCACCATAATGAAGCAGCTGGACTACTTCTACGTCGAGGATGTCTGTTCCAAGACCTTCGAAAAGGCCTTCCGGCAGATCCGTTCATATGATCCCGCGCTCGGGCGTTTCGAGGTGTGGCTCAAGAGGATAGCCCATAACACGGCGCTCGATGTCATCGACCAGGAGACCCGCCGCCTGCGCGGCTACGTGTCCATAGACGACGAAGGCCATGCGCTCAGCGTCGCCGACACCATCGGCGACGACGTGGACGACGCCCTCGAGGGCATAATCAAGACCGAGGTGCGCGAGGAGACCGAGCAGCTCGTGGAAGGCCTCCCGGAGCTTTACCGGGAGATAGCGCGCAAGCGCCTCATAGAAGGAATGCAATATAAAGAAATAGCGGAGGAGACCGGAATCGAACTAAACACTGTCCGTACCCGTATCCGCCGCGCAAAACAAATGCTTGACAAAATGAAAAATCTCGTCATCGTAATTCTGGCGGCCCTGGGAATCTCCATGCAGGGTTTTGCCGCCGACCACCACTACATCAACGTGAGCACGGACCGCACATCCCTGGTAATGGCAGGCAAGGTTGGCGGCCCCCTGAATTACCGCCACTACGGCCCCCTGGTGTCCTCTGCGGCCGATTTCGCCGGGTATGCTGCTTATTCCGATTCCCACTCCGTGGGCGATCCGCAGATCTATCCGACTGCCGGCGGCAAGTTCGTGTATGAGCCGGCGCTGGCCGTGACCTATCCGGACGGCGGCCTGAACACGGAGCTGCTCTACCAGTCCCACAGCATCGAAAAGATCTCGCCTGACCTCATCCGCACCCGCGTGCAGCTGAAGGACTCCAAGCAGCCGCTCAAGGTGTGCCTGGTCTTCGATGCCTACCAGGCTGAAGACGTGATACTTGCCCATGCCGAGATCACCAACGCCGGCAAGAAGTGCGTGCTCCTGCGCTCCTTCTATTCCTCCTGCATTCCTATCTGGTCGGAGAAATATACCCTCACCCATTTCAACGGCACCTGGGCCCATGAAAACTACATTGAGACCGAGCGCCTGACCCACGGCATCAAGACCGTGGAGTGCCGCGACGGAATGCGCGCCACCCAGCGCTCCAATCCGTCCTTCCTGCTGAGCCTGGATTCGGATTCGCTTGACGAAACCCACGGTGAAGTGATTGCCGGCGCCCTCCGCTGGAGCGGGAACTACAGAATCAATTTCCAGATGGAAGAAGGCGGCAGGCTCTACATTACCTCCGGAATCCACCCCACGGGCGCGGAATACACCCTTGCGGGCGGCTCCACCTTCGTCACCCCCGAGATGGTGTGGACCTACAGCCTGGAAGGTGCCGGCCAGGCCAGCCGCAACCTCCACGACTGGGCCCGCAGCTACGGCATGTATGACGCCACGATGCGCTGCCCGACATTGCTCAACAGCTGGGAAGGCGCATATTTCTCCTTCAACACCAAAACTCTGACGGACATGATCGACGACGCTGCCGATATGGGGCTGGAGATGTTCGTGCTGGACGACGGCTGGTTCGCCAACGGCGAGTATGCCAGGGACAACGACAAGGCCGGCCTTGGAGACTGGGAGCTGAACGTGAAGAAGATCCCGGAAGGTATTGGTTACCTTGCCGATTATGCCCATTCCAAGGGCCTCAAGTTCGGAATCTGGATCGAGCCGGAGATGGTGAACCCGAAGTCCCTTCTGTACCAGAAGCATCCCGAATGGGTGGTGGTGGAAAAGGACAGGGAGGCATATCCCGCCCGCAACCAGCTGCTTCTCGACCTGAGCAACCCCGAGGTCCAGGACTTCGTGTTCGGAGTATTCGACAGGACCATGCAGCTCGGCGACATCGACTACATCAAGTGGGACTGCAACCGCCACGTCTATAATGTGGGTTCTACCTGGGAGAAGTACCAGGCGAACTTCTGGGTGGACTATACCAAGGGCCTTTACGACGTGCTCCGCCGCGTCAGGGAGAAGTATCCCAAGGTGCTGCTGCAGTCCTGTTCTTCCGGCGGAGGCAGGATGGACTACGGCGTCCTGAACTGGGCCAACGAAGTTTGGACCAGCGACAATACCGATGCCCACAGCCGTGCCTTCATGCAGTATGGCGCAAGCCTCATCTATCCCGTCCAGATCCTGGGTTCGCACATCTCCGCTACCCCCAACCACCAGACGGGCCGTATCATTCCCCTCAAGTTCCGTTGCGACATGGCAGCGACCGCCCGCCTGGGAATGGAGATTCAGCCCAAGCTGCTCAGTGATAAGGAGAAGGAATACGTGCGCAAATACCTGGCTTCCTACAAGCAGTTCAGGGATATCGTCTTCGACGGCGACCTCTACCGCGTCAGCTCTCCTTATGAGGGCGGCTATTACTCGCTCGCTTATGTCTCAAAGGATAAGGCCAAGGCCGTGTTCTTTGCATTCTGCCTGCAGTACGAGGGGCGTAGCGTGGCTCCGAAGTTCCGTATCGGCGGCCTGGACAATGCTGCACGCTACAAGATCACGGAAATCGCTCCCGAGCGTAAGTCCGTATGGACCGACGGCAAAGTGCTGGGCGGTGACTTCATTTCTTCCTTCGGCATCAACGTGAACATCAAGCAGCCCTACCAGAGCGCAGTGCTGCTGCTCGAGCGCCAATGAGAAGCACTGAACAGGATTTCGCGCGTGCGCTGGAGCTGTACCGCGAGTGGAACGAACGCATCAACGTGGTGTCCCGTAAGGACATAGACAGTCTTTACGAGCACCACGTGCTGCATTCCCTCGCCATTGCACGCTATCTCGAGCTGCATTACCCGGCGGAGGTGATGGACGGCACTTCGGTGCTGGACCTCGGCACGGGGGGAGGCTTTCCCGGCATCCCGCTGGCTGTGGAGTATCCGGAGGCCCGGTTCACCCTGTGTGACTCGATAGGGAAGAAGGTCAGGGTGGCTTCTGCCGTGGCACAGGGGATGGGACTCGGGAACGTCCGGTGCGTGCAGGCGCGGGCGGAGGAGCTCGGTGAGACTTTCGACTGGGTGGTCACCCGCGCGGTCGCTTCCCTGGATAAGCTGTACCCCTGGGTGAAGGGCCGCTTCCGCCGCAGCATCCTCTGCCTCAAGGGCGGAGACGTGCTTGCGGAAATCGCCGAAATGGGCCGGAAATGTGGGGTTTCTCCCGGGCGCGTGAGGGTCTGGAGCATAGAAGATTGGCTTAATGACGATTATTTTAAAGAAAAATTTGTAATTGAGGTTGGAAAAGATTACCTTTGCCCTCCCAAATCTGATTAATTAAACAAAATAGATATGAAACGTACATACCAACCCTCAAACCGCAAGAGAGTCAACAAGCACGGATTCCGTGAGCGCATGAGCACTCCGAACGGACGTCGCGTCCTTGCGGCCCGCCGTCGTCACGGCCGTAAGAAACTGTCGGTTTCTTCCGAAGACAGGTTCTAGAACCTTCCGCCTCCCCAGCCGGGAGGCGTTTTTTTTTGATATTTTTTCTTATATTCGCGATATCAAGTTTGAATCGATATGAATACCAATGAAAAAATTGTGGTGACTATCAGCCGCGAGATAGGTTCCGGCGGTCACAGCGTGGGTAAGATACTGGCAGAGAAGCTTGGAGTACGTTTCTGCGACAAGGACCTCATCAAGGCCCTGCGTGACAGGTTCAACCTCAGCACCTATGAGATTGAGAAGCTGAAAGGGGAGAAGAAGTCCTGGCTTTCGGATATCCTTAAGGTGGTGTCCCCCTCGCCCAGGGCCGTGCTGATGAACGATCCCGGCAGCAGCTGCGTGGAATCGGTCCGCTCGGAAGTGTCCTCCGATGACATTTTTGCCGCCGAGTCGGAAATCATGCGCGAAATAGCGCAAGAGGAGTCCTGCGTCATAACCGGACGTTCCGGCTTTTTCATCCTCAAGGACATTCCCAACAGGGTAGACGTGTTCATCACGGCTCCGCTCGAGAAGCGTATCGAGCGTGTGATGCAGAAGCAGGAGATGAACCGCGAGACCGCCGAAATCATTGTTGACGAAGTGGACAAGATGCGCGAGAACTACATCAAGCGCTACGCCAAGACGAGCCGCTATGATGCTCGAAACTACAACCTGACCATCAATATGGACGGTATTACTGAAGAACAGGCGGTTGATATCATTCTCTCGTACATAGGATGCGGAAAATAAGTTTATTTACCATCATTGTCGTGCTGCTCGCTTCCTGCGGGCAGCAGTCGTATCAGCCTTCGTCGTTGCGTCTTGCCACCTACAATCTCCATCACTGCGCATCTCCGAAGACTGGTGTCGTGGAGTATGACGGCATTGCTGCGGTGATGAAAGAAATGAATGCCGACGCAGTGGCAATCCAGGAACTGGACAGCTGCACCGTACGGGCTGCGGAGTACCAGGTCAAAGTGCTTGCAGAGCGCAGCGGCATGGAAGGCTTGTTCTGCCCGACCATTCCGTTCGGCGGCGGCAAATATGGCATTGGAATGCTCTACAGGAAAGGCCTGGAGCTGAAGCGGACCGATTCGATCCGCATCCCCGGCGAGGAGCCCCGCGCCGCACTGGTCGCTGAGTTCAGCGGCTTCGTCTACATCTGCACCCACCTCTGCCACAAGGCCGATTCCAATCGTGTGAATGGCATCAGGTTGATAAACGATTATGTTGAAAAGGCTTATGGCGGCGGCAACCTCCCGGTCTTCCTCGCCGGCGACCTGAACGACACGGCGGCAGACACTCCCATGGGGAAGGAGCTGAACGCTTCCTGGGCATCCCTCGGTGTCGGTGAGCCCACATTCCACGGCTCTTCCAAGCCCAAGCGCATCGATTTCATCCTCCAGTACAAGTTCGCCGGCCCCCAGGCCTCCAGCCACACCGCCTGCATCCCCTCAATCCCTGACCCTGCCGGCTCCGGCTCTGTCCTCGACCTCCGCACCCTCTCCGACCACTACCCCGTCCTCACCGATATTCAACTAAGGTAGGTCGCCTATCATCTTCCTGTAGCTACCTCCATTCAGGTACGGGTAAGGTGGTCTACACGCCCCCGCCCTCGCCGTCATCGCCACGAGGTAATTGATTCCGTCCCGCCCTTACTGGTCCAATCTTTGGACCAGTACCCGCACCGGGAGGCCCTTCCCCCAGCTGTCATTCTGAGTGCCCCCTTCTGTCATTCTGAGTGCCCCCTTCTGTCATTCTGAGCGAAACGAAGAATCTTAACGGACCGGTGTTCGGCCACGAAAACGACAAAAATCGTGGCCGAACCGCTATTTTCCCGCCTCCCGTCCACGATTTTGCCAATATTCGTGGCCGAGCCGGACATTTTCCCTTCGTTTTGCCGAATTTTGCCCCGAGATCTGCCCGTTCGGGAATGAAATCGCTATTTTTGTTCCCGTTTCGAGATAATTTATGCCATTTGGGAATAAAAACGCCAAATTCATTCCCGTTTGGTCAGGGGAAACGGCTAATTAGCGTTGGAGCGAGCCCGCCCGGGATGACCGGGAACGGAAGCATGGCGGAGGCTGCAGATGTTGAGCAGGACGCGGGCGGCTTGCTGCCGGAGATAGAAAGGGGAGCGGAAATGCTTCATCAAATGACACGGAGCCGCGTGGGGAAAAACTTTCTCCGGGGAGCTCGAGGGGGCTCCCTCGTTGTAAGAAG